>CASFHJ010000041.1 GCA_949294425.1 uncultured Campylobacter sp. | reverse complement strand
TGAACTGTTCTTTCAGGTATTCTCTCTCTATTTTGGTGAGCTAGTTTTTCAATTAAGATATAATCTTGTAGGAGTAAAGGACCCTTTGCACCAGCTGAAAGCGAATTTTGATTATCCGCAACTACGTTTCCAAAGTCATTCGTAAGCTTTTTCATAACTTTCCTTTCTAAATAATAAAATTTATTATTTAGAAAATTATATTATATGAAAGCTAAAAATAAGATTAAATGATAAAAATCATTATTAAAATGCTTAAATTTTAAGCATTTTAATTTTACACTAAGCTTTGTTTTAAAACCTCATCAAAGGTGCTAACAGGCATTATTTTCATATTTTCTTTTACCTCATCTGGTATATCTTTTAAATCTCTTTCGTAATTTTTCTTAGGTATGAGGGCTAATTTTATATCAGCTTTATAAGCAGCTATTAGTTTTTCTTTTAGACCGCCTATAGGCAAGACCTTGCCATTTAAGTCTATTTCTCCTGTCATGGCTACGTTTGCCCTTACTTTCTTGCCAGAAAATACAGAAGCTAGAGCTGTGCTCATAGTTATACCCGCACTTGGTCCATCTTTTGGGGTGGCTCCATCTGGGACATGTATGTGAATTTTGTATTGATCGTAGATATTTTCATCATCTTTATAAAAAAAGTTTTTTGGAATTTTAATCTTTTCTTCATCTATTAGTTTTTTTATAAGAGAAAAAGAAATTTGAGCAGACTCTTTCATCACATCACCTAAACTACCGGTAAGGACAAGTTCTCCCTTGCCCTTTATCTTTACAGCCTCGATTTTAAGCACGTCTCCACCAACCGCGGTATAAGCAAGACCATTTACCTCGCCTATTTTGTCCTCTTTATCACTTTTTTCTATCTCATATACTTTTTTATCCATAAAAAAGGAGAGGTTTTTGTGGGTTATATTTATCTTTTTTTCTCCACTTAGTAAAATTTCTTTGGCTGCCTTTCTGCATAATGAGGCTATCTTTCTTCTTAAATTTCTAACCCCTGACTCTCTTGTATACTCGCTTATTAAAAGTTCTATTGCTTCCTTACTTATGGATAATTCGCTATTTTTTAAGCCATGTTTTTTAAGCTCATCTGGTATTAAATAACTCTTTGCTATGTGAAATTTCTCATTTGGAGTGTAAGAGCTTAATTCTATAAATTCCATTCTATCTCTAAGAGCCGATGGGATAGAGCTTATATCGTTTGCTGTTGCTATAAAAATAATCTTGCTTAAATCAACATTAAAATTTAGATAATAATCCCTGAATTTAGAGTTTTGCTCAGGATCTAAAATTTCTAAAAGCACAGCAGAAGGATCTCCTCTGTAGCTTTTATTTATCTTATCTATTTCATCAAGCACAAGCACAGGATTTATCTGCTTTGCTTCTATAAGTCCTTGTATGATGCGTCCGGGCATAGCACCTATATAGGTTCTTCTGTGTCCTCTTAGCTCATTTACATCTTCAAGCCCTCCAAGAGCTATCCTTATAAGCTCTCTTTTTAAGGCTTTTGCAACAGAATTTGCCAAAGAGGTCTTACCAACTCCGGGAGGTCCATAAAGACAAAGTATCACCTTTGCTCCATCTTTATCAGCTATCTGTCTTTTTTCTAAAAGCTCTCTTACAGCAAAATATTCTTCTATCCTTTCTTTTGGTTTTTGTAAGGCGTAGTGGTCCTTGTTTAGCTGCTTTGAAACCTCTGTTATATCTAGTTTTTTCTTAGATACCTTTTCAAAAGGCACATCTAGGGCTGTTTCTATGTAGGTTTGTATCATGGAGGCTTCTGAGTTGTCTTGGTGGATTCTTTCAAATTTTTCTATCTGTTTTTTTATCTCTTTGTAGCTTTCCTCATACATAAATTTCTTTTTAGCCTCTAGCCTAGCGTAGTATTCCTTTGTATCATCTTCTTTTTGAGTATCGCTTCCTAGTTCCTTTTGAATTTGCTTTAGCTGCTCTTTTAGGAAGTATTCTTTATTCACTTGATCTATCCTTGAATGTACCCTGCTTTTTATCTCTTTTCTAAGCCTGTTTGTTTCTATCTCATCGCTTACTAAGTCTATTAAATTTAGGATCTTTTTTTCAAGCTTTGTCTCTATGAAAAATTCATAAGCCTTTTCTTTTTGAATTCTTATGGTGTTTAGTATGAGGTCGCAAATTCTAGAGCTATCTTGTCCCTCTTCTATGGTTCTTAAAAGATCAGGTGAAAAATAATGGCTTATATTAGCAAGGGCTCTTACCTTTTCTTTAAGCACTGTTAACAAGGCGTCTTTTTTTTGTTCGGCTATGTTTTTGTATTGTATAAGATCTACCATAGCTTGTAAGGGTCTGCTAGAAAGCTGCTCTACTATCCTAGCCTTTGCATAGCCTTGAAATAAAATTTTAACCCTACCATCAGGCAAGGGCACCTTTCTCATAATCATACCAACAACACCACAATCATATATAGCATCAAAGCTTCTAGCACCTTCTATCTTTGATGGGGCTACAAAGATCATACTTTCATTTTTTATAGCAAGTTCCATAGCCTTTATGTTTTGCATATCGCTTAAAAAAATGGGAGTTATCATAAAAGGATACAAAAATAGCTCATCTTCTACTATAACTGGCATCTTTGCCGGATAATTTTTTACATTTTCAAGTTCCATTTTTCTTTCCTTATTCAAACATTCTTCTATACCAAGCTAATTTCGCCTTTATCATAGGTATGTCTTTTAGCTCAGAATTTTCTAGTCTTTCTTTATAAATTTCATAACTTTCTAATCTATCTGTTCTTTTGTAAAGGGCTGCTATTTCTTCTTCTAAGGCGTAAGATGCTAGCTTAAATTTAATAAGCATAGTGCCAACTAGCATGCTATACTGGGTATTTGGGTAGGAATTAGAAAAGGTGTTTATTTGATTCATAGTTTCTATTAGCAAGCCTTGCTCTCTGTTTGGAAGAGCAAAGGATTCAAATTTTGACTTAATTTGCATATATCTTATGAAGTCTATATTTTTTGAGCTTCCAAATTTTTTGGCATTTTCATCTAGATAAAAATTTGCTAGTTGGTATTCTTCCTCGTCTATATGCGCTTGTGCTAGTATAAGTCCAACAGGCTCTAATAAAGGATCTGATATATGCTCGCTAGCCATGGAGGTATAATGCTCATCAGCCTTTTCTAAGTCTCTATCTTGCAAGTCTTTTATTATTTGTTCATACCACTGCGAGGCAGAGAGATTGTAGAGTTCATCTTGTGTGCTACAAGCTAGGAAAAATAAAGGCACTAATAGCATAAAAACATTTTTAAACATACAAACACTCTTAAATTTCAAAGATATAAAAGCCGTATTGTCGCGAATTTTTTAAAACAAAGTATTAATTTTTAAGCTATTAAATTTTTCTTTTTTATACAATATTACACGGAGTTTAAAAGTGTTTGATAGTTCTTACTAGTTTTTTCTAAATGTTTATGTTATAATCCCTACATAAATTAAATTTTACTCAAAGAGTTAAATAATGTTTAAGAAATTGTTTTGTGTTTTAAGTATCTCAGCCTTTCTTTCTACCTTATCCTTTGCTACTGA
>CASFHJ010000040.1 GCA_949294425.1 uncultured Campylobacter sp. | reverse complement strand
ATTTTTTAAGAGCCTCTTTTACTAGCTCTGACACATCTTTTGACACACAGCCACCTAAGGCTTCAATAGCCTTGTCTTGCTTAAAGCCTAACGAGACTAAAGCTTGCATGGCTTGGGTTTTTTCGCTTGAAAGACTATTCATATTTAATTTTTTATCGCCAAGCTCTATTATAATCCTTTTCGCACTCTTTGCACCAATGCCCGGAGCCTTTTTAAAGGCGTTTTCATCAGCATTTAACAAAGCCTTGTAAAAATCAGGCACACTCATGCTAGAACAAATCGCCATAGCAGTGCTAGGACCTATACCATTTACCTTAAGTAAGCTTTCAAACATCAACTGCTCTTCTTTTTGTAAAAAGCCAAAAAATCTATTAGAATCCTCCTTTATAAGCTGAGTTATAAAAAGCTCGACTTTTTCATTTAAACTAAGACTAGCCGAGCAAAATAAAGACACAAAGACTCCATAGCTAAGACCACTAGCACATTTAAGCACTACAAAGGTTGGTTCTTTATGTGTTAAAACTCCACTTATAGCAACTACCATTTCAAATCCTCTTCATTAAAATCACCTCTTGCTTGCATTTGTATCTTGCCGCTATTATCAAGATCTTTTTGCAGGATAAAAAGCTTCATATTATCATTTGCGCGGGTTGAGTATAAAAACTCATTTTTAGGATAGACAAATTTAAACTTAATCTCATTCATATCAGTCCATTTTCCTTCTGTATTGATGATCTTTGCTTCAAAGATACTTTCTTGCAGAGCTTGTATCTTTTCTAGCAACTCATTTTCCTCAAGCTTTAAAGAGGAATCCTCCTTGTTTAAACTCTTTATCTTTTTTAAGGAAGCTTGATAATCTTTCACCATTTGAAAAAATTTCATAGGTATCTTTTGAGCTTTTTCTTTTAGATTTTCCATCTGTTTTATCGCAGCCTCAACGCTAGATCTGCTTGAATTTATACTGCTTTGTAGACTAGATACTAAGCTTTTAATTTTATCCTGCCTTTGATTTAGCTCTTGTAGTTTTTTTTCAAAAGAAAAAGCATCTTCTATGCTTACTAAGAATTTATTATTACTTCCTTGCATATGCTCAATGACTGCAATTTGGCTTATTTTTATATTATTATTACTAGCCAGTGATGAAAGATAGATCTTTTTAGCCTCAAGCTTAGAACCCAAGCATTTTTTAACCTTAAGCACTAAAGCCTTAACAAAGGCATTTTCAAGACTATCTATATCAGCCATTGTAGCCTCAAGGCTTCCTTTATGTAAGGATATATAGGCATTTTCAGCATACAAAGAACTCTTGCTATGGGTTCGTCCATGAATTTTTAAATTTTTTGCCTTTATGGTGGTATTTCCAGCTACATTTCCCTCTATATTTATATTTTCGCATTCTATGTGGACTCCAGAACCAACAGCTTCGTCAAATTCTGAAGTGCTTTTTATGTTTAAACTAACCCCAGTATCAAGCCCAGCACAGATAAAGCCCGTTTCTCTAAAATTTATATTTGATAAAGTTAGCTCATTTTCTATATCGTATCTGTTTTCTACACGGCTTACAAAGCCACTTTTTTTAGCAAAATACTCATTTACCACACTCCTTGTTTCGCTAGAGGCTTTTTTTTCCTCGTAATTTTGAGAAACAACAAAGTCTATTTTATTTTCTTTCGCTCTTCTTGGCTCTATAAAATCTAGCTTTAAACTTCTTCCCTTTCTAGTGTTTCCGGGCTTTATATGCTTAAAAACAAGCTCTGCTTCTTTTACTCCTATTATGCTTATTTTGTTATTTTTGTATCTTTGCTTCATCTTATCTTGATAGCATAAAATAAGCTTTTCATCTTCAGCGCTTATCCTTTTTACACCTCTAGCAATTTGTAATCTAAGCTCTTTTTTGCCTATCTTTTCATCTTTAAATTTATGCAAAGAATCACGTAACTTCTTTTTAAAATCAAAAATTCTAATACTTAAAAAATAGCCCTCTTTTATCATCTTTTTATAAGTGCCCTGCAAGATGTCCATGGCTAAGGAATTTTGATATTTTATATCACTTAAATCAAGTCTTAAAATCAAACTTGTTTCATCTTTATTTGACTCTAATTTTATAGCAGAATATATTTTTTTGTTATGCTCACTTAGCTCTTTTATTTGGATTTTATAATGTTGACTTATCTTTAAGCTTTCATTTAAAAAAACAAGGTCATCATCAAAAAAAACAAGCTCTTTTTCACTAAAATGTTTATTTGTTTTATCTATCTCGCAAATAGTTTCAAAACCAAGTATCATAAAATCAAGACTAGCATAATCCTTGCCAGTATCTACGCTAAATTTTAAAAGCTCTTCGTAAGGATTAGCACTAATGATGATATCTTGCATTATCATAACCTTGCTAAAAATTTTTAATCAAAGTTTGGCATTTTAGCAAATTTTAGTTAAAATATGAAGTTTTAACATAGGAAATAAATTGAAAAAAAATATCATTTTTAAAAATTTTATAGTGAATTCATTGGGGATTTTGTTTTCACGTATTCTTGGGCTTGTTAGAGACAT
>CASFHJ010000039.1 GCA_949294425.1 uncultured Campylobacter sp. | reverse complement strand
CCTTGCAAATGTGGATACTCCGTTTTACAAGTCAAGAGATATAGAATTTGAAACAGCTCTAGTAAAAAGATCAAAAGAGATATTTAAAACAGAAAAAAACTTAGAGCTTAAGATGGCACAAACTAATGAAAAACACCAAGAGCCGTGGAAATTTCCTGATCCTAATAAATCAACAATATATTTAAGAGACGGGCATTTAGCTAGAAATGACGCTAACACCGTTGATTTAGATGTAGAAACAACAGAACTTAGTAAAAATACAGCTATGGTAACAGCCTTAGATGGGGTTTTAAGAAGACAAAGCAATATAGCAACAGCGGTTTTAGACGCTAGCTCTAGACTTTCATAAGGGGTAGGATATGGCTTATTTAAGTGATTTTGATATAAGCGGATACGGACTTAGCGCTCAAAGATTTAGACTAAATGTGATAAGCTCAAATATAGCTAATGCAAATACAACTAGAACCGCTGAAGGTGGACCTAACAGAAGAAGAGAGGTTATCTTTAAGGCAAATGATTTTAGTGAGTTATTAAACAAGCAAATAAAGGAAAATAACAATTTATTAGAATATGAAAATCCTCTAAATGATCCTAGCTCACAAAAAGATGCTCATCCAGCAGTTATGAGCGTGGTTGTGGATAAGGTAGTAAGAGATGATAAAGAATTTCGTATGAAATACGACCCATCTCACCCAGATGCTAATGCGCAAGGTTACGTAGCATACCCAAATATAAACCCTGTCATAGAAATGGCGGATCTTATAGAGGCTACTAGGGCTTATCAAGCAAATGTAGCAGCCTTTAATAGTACAAAAAGCATAGCTCAAAGTGCCATAGACTTACTAAGGGGGTAGTAAAAAATGAATGAAATAAATAAAATAAATAGCTTAAATACAAGTAATGTTTCAGCAAAAGCTAATGATAAGCAAAACATAGGCGATGAATTTGAAAAATTACTTAAAAAGTCTATAAACGATCTTGATACAGCCCAAAAAAAAGGTGAGGCTGCCATGACAGATATAGCCACAGGAGAGGTAAAAGACCTGCACCAAGCAGCAATAGCCATAAACAAAGCTGAAAGCAGTATGAAATTTATGCTAGAGGTAAGAAATAAAGCCATAAATGCCTATAAAGAAATAAGCAGAACACAAATTTAATGCAAGAAAATAGTAGCAATAGAATTTCTAAGGTTGCATTTGCTTTCATAATGTCCTTTTTCTTTATGCTACTTTTCTTAAGCTCTACCTTTTTTCTAACGTCAAAAAGAAATATTCCAAACACAGAAAAATATCAATACGATACTGCCCTCAGAGGAAATATAATAACAAAGGATAATTTCACAATAGCCTCATCTAAAGAATTATACAGAGCAGAAATAGATCTAAGAAGCCTAGATAAAACAAAGCTTGATTTGTTTTTAAAACTATTTCAAATTTATAGTGGCTTAGATGAGAAAGAAATGCAAGAAATTAAAAAAAAACTAGCAAATGCTGACAAGAAAAAAACTTATAATTTTATACTAAGTCAAAATATAAACTCAAAATCAGCCTCTCATCTAAAAGAACTGGCAAGAAAGCTCTATGTGCAAGGTTTTTTTAAGGCTTTTTCAAATGATAATAACAGGGTCGAAACAAGGGGCTTAAGCATAATAGAAAACAAAGAAGATAGAGTTTATATGGCAAAAGACTCACTAACGCCTGTTATAGGATATACAAGACTTGTATTAGATGAGGAAAGTAAAATTCTAAAAAATGTTGGAGTAAAGGGCTTAGAAAAATTTTATGATTCTTGTTTAATGGATACACAAAATGAAAAGGTGCAAGGCTTAAAGGACATAAGCGGAAATATCATCTTAAATTTAGACTCTCTGCAAAAAAGAAAGATAAATGGCTGTAATCTTCACATAAAAGTGCATTTAAAATTACAAAAAAGTATAGAAAAAATGATAAGCGCTAAAAATACAGATTTAAATGCTAGTGAAATAATAGCTGCTGTCATGGAAAGTAGCACAGGAAAGATACTAAGTCTAGCAAGCACAAGAAGATACGACCCTTCAAATAGAGGCAAGGATTTATCAGTATTAAATGCTAGTGCTATAGAGTATGGCTATGAACCGGGCTCTGTTATCAAGCCCTTTATCTTTGTAACAGCTCTTAGGCTTGGGAAATTAAAACTAGGAGAGCAAATAAACACGAATGATGGATATTACAAGCTTGGACGCTTTACCATACAAGATAGCCATAAGGCAAAAAATATGAGTGCTGAAGAGGTTTTGATGTATTCTTCAAACGTGGGAATGATACAAATTGCTAAAAGATTAAGTAATTTTGAAGCGGTATCGGGGCTAAAAATATTTCGTTTTGGTGATAAAAGTGGAGTAGATCTGCCCTATGAACAAAGGGGGGAATTGCCAAATTCACAAAGGTTAAGAGAGATAGAAAAATCAGTTTTAAGCTATGGATACGGACTTAAAACAACCTTTATGCAGCTACTAGCAGGATACAATGTCTTTAATAATGGAGGCATTTATATAAGCCCGAATTTAGCCGAGAAATTCTATCAAAATGGAAAAATGCACGAAATTAAGGAAAATATAATAGAGGAAAGAATTTTATCAAATCAAGCAAGTAAGCAAATGCAAAATATCTTAATATCAATAGTTGAAAAAGGCACAAGTAAAAATGCTAGAACAGATGGCATTGTAGTTGGAGGAAAGACAGGTACAGCTAGAATAGCTGAAAAACAAGGCTATAATTCCGGTAGATACAATGCCTCCTTTTTTGGATTTGCAAATGACACTCATAGCAAGTTTACCATAGGCGTTTTAGTTAGAAATCCTAAAAAAGAATACAGCTACTACTCAGCACAAAGTGCCTTGCCAGTATTTAAAGGCATTATAGATATCCTCGTAGATGAGGGCTTTTTAATACCAAATAAAATAACGCAGTGATATTCCTAGCTTTTAATTTTTCTTTGCCTAAACTCTCTTTTTATCCTACGCACATCTTTCATAAATCTTAGATACTTCAATGCCCCCCCCCGTTTTATATTTTCTATAAGTGCTTCACCAAGTTTATATGTAATACACTCTTTTTCTTTTAAAGCAGCTTCATAATCAGGATAGCTTTCAAGTGAAGGAAGTTTT
>CASFHJ010000038.1 GCA_949294425.1 uncultured Campylobacter sp. | reverse complement strand
CTGAACTTAGCTCTTTTTTGGCGTTTTCAGCAGCTTCTTTTAGTCTGTGTAAAGCCATCACATCTTTTTTAAGATCTATGCCACTTTCGCTGTGCAATTCACTTGCTCAAATGTCTATTAGCTTATTATCAAAGTCATCTCCACCTAAGAAAGCATTTCCACCTGTTGCCAAAACCTCTACTACATTATCCCCTGTTTCAAGCACGGTTACGTCAAAGGTTCCACCGCCAAGATCATATACTACTATCTTTTCAGACTCTTTTTTATCAAGGCCATAAGCAAGTGCTGCAGAGGTAGGCTCATTTATGATTCTTAAAACATTTAGTCCAGCTATGGTTCCTGCTTCTTTAGTAGCCTTTCTTTGAGCATCATTAAAGTAAGCTGGTACGGTTATAACAGCATCTACAACCTTATCACCCAAAAAGGCTTCAGCGTCCTCTTTTAGCTTCATTAAAACCTTGGCTGAAATTTCTTGCGGAGTGTAGAGTTTATCGGCTATTTCAACCGCACAAGCGCCGTTTCTATCAACTATATGATAAGGAAGTCTATTTCTAGCTTCTTTTGCCGCTTCCTCATTTATCATAAGTCCCATTATTCTTTTTATAGAATAAATGGTTTTTTCAGGGTTTGTAACCGCCTGTCTTTTAGCACTATCTCCAACTAAAACCTCACCTTTATCTGTGAAAGCGACTATGGAAGGTGTTGTATTTTTACCCTCTTTATTTGGTATAACCTTACTTTCTCCGCGTTCATAAACGCTAACACAAGAATTTGTTGTTCCTAAATCTATACCTATAACTTTACTCATTTTTTATCCTTTTTAAATTTATTTTGCTACGCTAACCTTGGCGTGTCTTAAAATTCTATCTCTTAGTTTATAGCCTTTTTGTAGAATTTGAGTGAGTTCATTTGTCTTAAAGCCCTCATTTTCTGCGTAAAACATGGCTTCATGAAGATCTGGGTTAAACTCATCTTTTTCCTCTGCTTTTATAGGTTCAACTCCGTGATTTTTAAGCTTTTTAAGCAGTAAATCAAGAGTGTTTTTAACCCCTTCTTTTATCTTAAGACTCAACTCATCATCGGCTTCTACATTAAGAGCTGCTTCTAAGGTATCTACAACATCTAGCAAATCCCTAGCAAAACCTTCGTTTGCAAAGGATATCATTTGTTCTTTTTCTCTTTGCATTCTTTTTTTTATGTTTTCAAAGTCGGCATTTGCTCTGGTGTATTTATCTTTTAATTCAGCATTTTCAGCCCTTAAAAGCTCTAGCTCGTCCTTATTTTCTTCTTGCACAAGCTCGGCTTTTTCTTCTATATTTTCCTCTTGTTTTTTATCCACAAGTCCTCCTAGTGCCAAATTTAAAAAAGCTTCTATCTTAAAGATAAGCTTGAAACTTTTGTGTGATTATACAAGATTGAGTGTATAAATGTCAAGTATAAATTAAATAATTTTGCTAAAAAATATTTAGTCATATAGACTAAAGTTATATTAGTTATATGAATTTATATTTTAGGATTTTGAAATAAAAATACATAAAATAATACATAAAATTTATTCTAGAAAGACAAAAAATATGTTATAATCTCATATTTAAAAAGGTAAACTTACATTCATGAAAAATCTAACAGCTAGAGAAAAAAAAGATCTTGATTCTTATGTTTTTACTTCCTTATATAATGATAAAAAAGAGTCTTTTTTTGGCACTTTCTTAATGAAATTTAAAACTTTTTTAGTAAGGATTTTAAGAAAATAGCTCTTTTTTATTTTCCTTAAGATATTTTACCACCTTTAAAATTTCATCTGCCCCATCTTCTTTGCTATCTGTTAAGACCTCGTCTATACACTCTATGTAGGCTTGTATTAGCTCATCTAGACTTTCTTTTTTAGCTCCTGCTAGTAAAAACATGGCTTCTAGGACTATGTTTAGCTCGTATTGTAAGCTTTCTATCATCTCATCTTTATTCATTTTAATCCCTCTTTGCTTTTTATAAGATCTAGAATTTGAGCCTTGATAAGAAAATAATTACTACTATCTTTAAAAGAGGCAAAAAGCCCTCCACTAGCGTTTTTATGTCCTCCTCCGCCCACAAGCTCGTTAGCTATTATGCTTACATCTGCCTTGCCATTAGAACGAAAGCTTAAAGTTTTCTTAGAACTTACATCAAGAAAAAAATCAATATCCTCATTTTGCGATAAAAAGTCATTTCCTATGACAGAGGTATTGCCTATATTGTAACTTAATAAAGCCTTGTATCCCTTATAGTTTATGGTAAAATCATCTTTTTTTTCGCTAAGTTTTTTCACCACATACTTAGATACTAAATTTCCAAGGGTATCATTTTCTTTTTCTTTAAAGAATTCTTTTTTTAAAAAATGTAAAGAATCCTCCAAGGCTATATTTGCCCTGTCTTGATTTATGAAAGTTTTAGCCTTGTTTAATAAGAAAAATATATAAGATATATTTTCCTCTTTAAACATCACCCTATTTAGCTCTTTTGCGTTTGAAACCATGGAAAGTAAGACCTTGCCAAGCTCAAAATTTTCATCATCTTTTAGCCAAATGTCAATGGCATTTACAACCGATATAAACTTAGCTAAATTCTCATCTTTTCCACAAATTTTTGAAAAAAAATCATAAGTAATCTTAGAAGCACATCTTTTAGAATCCAAAAAATACCACTCATATTTTTTTGCGCATTCCTCTCCACTTTGATGATGATCTAGCAAGAAAAGCTTTGTGTTTTTTCTTTCATCCACTAGTTTTTGGAAATCCTCACATTGTTGAGGGCTTAAATTTAAATCACTTATTAATATTATGGCTTTAGCATCTTCGTTTTCTTGCAAATTTTTATCTACCTCATTTAATATCGCTAAGAAATTATCATTTATTTCTTTTCCATAATTTGAGTTGAAAAAATGACAATTTTTAAAATAAAAAGAGCTTACAAACTGGCAGCTATAGCCGTCTAAATCTATATGTGATAAATGATATATCTTTGTATTACAAGTCAATTTTAATAACCCCTTCTGTTTCAAAATTTGTATGTTCTGCTATCTCTGCAAAGCTTAATACAACTATTTTAAGATTAAAATTTGAGCAAATATCAGCTATGAATTTTCTTAGCTGAGGTTCAACGCAAAGCACAAAAGGTTTAATCCTAGTGCTTGAAACAGCTGCTAGCTCATTTTTAAAAGCATCTACTATAGCTCCTGTTTGGGCTACATTTATCATTAAATGATAGTTTCCATCTCTTAATTGTAAGCTATCCATTAGCTTTGCAGAGCTTGCAGAATCAAGTATGTAAATTCCTAAAATTCCCTTTTCATCTAAATATAAATTCGTAATAACCCTAGCAAGAGCTGCTCTTACATGCTCTATAATCATGTCAAAATTCTTAGTAACTTCTGATATATCCATGAGTGCTTCAAGTATGCTTATCATATCTTTTATAGGGATTGAGTTTTTAAGTAAATTTTTAAGAACTCTTTGCACCATACCAACAGAGCTTATTTTAAGCAGATCTTCTATCACGGCTGGATAATCTTTTTGAAGCTTATCAAGTATGTTTTGAACCTCTTGCCTTGTTAAAAGCTCATCAGCATTTGCTTTTATAAGCTCACTCATATGAGTTGAAATCACACTTGCTGGATCTACTACTATGTATCCTGCTATGGTAGCCTCATCTTTTAAATTTGCATCTATCCACAAAGCATCAGAGCCAAAGGCAGGATCCTTTGCTGCTATGCCTTCTATCTCCTCTGTTACAAAACCACTATCCATAGCCATATATTTATCAGGATAAACCTCGCTACTTCCTATGACTACGCCTTTTA
>CASFHJ010000037.1 GCA_949294425.1 uncultured Campylobacter sp. | reverse complement strand
ATATTTTTTAAAGGTATTGATATATCAAAACTAAAACCGCATAAAATAGTAAGACTTGGCATAGCAAGAACCTTTCAAAATATTAGGCTTTTTTCTTCTATGTCTGTGCTTGAAAATGTTATGATAGGCTTTAATCATCATATAAAATACAGCATCTTTGAGGCTTTTTTACACTTAGGACGCTTTAAAAGCTCTGAAAATTCAGCAAAGCTTAGCTGCTTGGAATTTTTAAGTGAGCTTGGTATAGAGCATTTAGCCTATGAAAATGCCTCTTCTTTAAGCTATGGTCAGCAAAGAAAGGTAGAATTAGCAAGGGCAATGGCTACAAATCCTAGTTTGCTTTTGCTTGATGAGCCTGTTGCTGGTATGAATGCTGCTGAAAGCGATGAGTTAGCAAATATAATTTTTAAGCTACGAGATAAATATAAGCTTAGCATTTTGCTTATAGAACATGATATGGGCTTTGTAAATAAGCTTTGCGATAGGGTCTTAGTCCTTGATTATGGTAAGATGATTTTTGAGGGCGATATAAGGGAAGCAGTATTAAATAAAGACGTTATTTCTGCTTATCTTGGTGATATACAAAATTTGGAAAAATAATGTTAGTAGTTAAAAATTTACACGTTTATTATAATTTAGTTGAAGCGGTAAAAGGTATAGATTTTGAGATAAAAACCGGACAGATAGTAAGTCTCATAGGATCAAATGGAGCAGGAAAAACCTCTACTCTTAATGCACTCTTAAACTGCGTGAAAAGAAAGGGAGAGGTGGTTTTTTTGGGTTATGATACCAAAAGACATCTACCTCATAGTCTTGTTCAAAGAGGCATAGCCTTAGTTCCAGAGGGAAGAAGGGTTTTTATAAATTTAAGTGTGGAGGAAAACCTAAAAATAGGCGCTTTTAACAATGATGAAAACTACGAGCATTTAAAGGAGCAGATGTATAAAATTTTTCCTAGATTAAAGGATAAAAGAAACTCTTTAGCTGGAAATTTAAGTGGTGGTGAGGCACAGATGTTAGCTATTTCAAGGGCATTGATGAGTGAGCCAAAATTATTAATGCTTGATGAGCCTAGTTTAGGACTTGCCCCAAAGATAGTTTCAGAGCTTTTTGATACCATACTTAAGCTTAAAGAAGAAGGTATTACCATACTTTTAGTAGAGCAAAATGCTTATCTAGCCCTTAAGAGTAGCGATTATGCTTATGTTTTAGAAAATGGAAAAATAAGTATGCAAGATGAGGCAAAAAATTTGATAGGCAATGACGATATACGCAAAAAATACCTTGGATTGTAAAGCGTTAACCTCTCTTTATTAGAATTTTTAACTCACAGATTATTACTAAGGTTTCTTATGAAAAATTTATTTTATACTTTTGGAAGTTTACGTGTATCTATACCTTTGTTTTTGATTTTTGCCTTTGCCTGTGCTATTGCTACCTTTATAGAAAGCTCTTATACAACGCCTACTGCTTGGGCTATGGTTTATGGTACTTTGTGGTTTGGCTTTTTGCAGCTACTTTTGGGGATAAATTTAGTTTGCGCCATTTTTAGATATAAGATGATAAATAAAAACAAAATCCCTGTCTTACTTTTTCATATCTCATTTTTATTTATCTTGCTTGGCTCTATTTTTACTAGATATATGGGTTTTGAAGGTTTGCTTTATATAAGAGAAAATGAGGAAAATTCACTCATTGAAAGTTCAAAATCTTTTATAAAATTCTCCACACTAAAAGATGAAGAGCCTTATGGAAAATATTTAGAAAAGGATATATCTTTACTTCCTTTTGCAAATAATTTTAAGATAAATTTGGATTTAAATGATACAAAGGCTGTTTTGAAATATAAAAACCTACTTTTAGATGCTAAGGAGGTTTTTGTGGAGGATAAAGACTCTCCCGCTCTTTTATCCATGATGATAAGCATAAATTCTCAAGCAGATGAATTTGTGTTTAAAAAAGGAGAAAAGAGGCAAATAGGAGGGGTAAATTTTTATTTTATGAGTGATGAAAAGCCAGTATCTCCTTATGTTTTCATAGATGAGAATTTAAAATTAAGTTCTGATATAGATATAAAGTTTTTAAATATGTTAAGCGGCGAAAATTCCATTTTAAAAGCAGACACTCTTGCTGATACCAGCGAAAAAAGACTTTATGACTTGGGTTCTTTGAATTTTGTGCTTAAATATGTTTCTAAGCATGCGAAAATAGAATTAAAAGGCGCAAATAGACTTCAAGATGAAAGCTTTATACATTGGCTTAAATCTATATCCTTAGAATCAATACGAACTCTTTTAGTCTCAACCTTTGGAGAGCCTGATAAATGGAATAATAAGGCTCTTTCTTTCTTAAAAGACTTTGCTATGAGCAAGGAGTATCAGGCTCTTGATTTAGGAGCTGACGCTGTAAATGCCCTAGAGCTGGAGCTTGAATACAAGGGAGAAAAAAAGAGCTTTTATATTTTTGAACATGCTAAGCCAAAAAGGATAGAGCTTGCAGGACAGAGTTTTTTTGTATCATGGGGAAAACATATACATGATTTAGGTTTTTCTTTGTATCTTAAAGATTTTACCTTGGAAAGATACTCAGGCTCTATGTCGCCAAAATCCTATGAAAGCTTAGTGGAGCTAAGAGATAAGGATTATAAGAAGGAGGTTAAAATTTATATGAATAATGTTTTAGACTATAAAGGATATAGGTTTTTTCAAAGTTCTTATGATCAAGATGAAAAAGGCACCATACTTTCTGTGAATATGGATCCCGGAAAGCTAACTACATACATAGGCTACACTCTTTTATTTGTGGGCATGTTTTTAAATCTCTTAAATCCAAAGTCAAGATTTAGACAATTAGCATCTTTACTAAACAAAGACGCCCTAAAAAATTCTCTACCATTACTTATTCTTTGTAGCTTTTTCTTTAGCACTAACTTAAAAGCACAAGAGCTGCCACAGATAAGTAAGGAACATTCTGAAAAATTAGCCTCTTTGGTTTTGCAAAAATTAAACGGCAGAATGTCTCCCTTTGATACCTTGTCTAAAGAAATTTTAGAAAAACTCTATAAAGATAGCACCTATAAGGGGGTTGACTCAAATTCAGTGGTTCTTTCTATGCTTATGGATTCTAAGTTTTGGAGTGAGCAAGACATTATAATAATGCCAAAAAATAAGTCTATTAGAGAGGAAGTGGCTAAAATTTTATCCATAGAACCTAGGCAGTATATAAGTTTTGTTGATTTTTTTGATGAAAATTCTCAATACAAATTAGCTAAATACGCCGAAAATGCTAATAGAAAAGCACCAAATGCAAGATCTGTTTTTGATAAAGAGATAATAAAACTAGATGAAAGGGCTAATATTTTAAATTTAGCCTTTTTGGGTGAGTTATTTAGGTTTTTACCAAAGCAAAACGACGAAAATAATACCTGGCTTACAAGTTATGAGGTTCTTACTAAATTAGAAGGAGAGGAAAAGCAAATAGCTGTTATCTTGCTTGATAATTATTTCACTTCGGTTAAAGAAGCCATGCAAAGCGGGGATTGGAGCAAGGCTGACAAAGCCTTAGATAATATAAGCACTTATCAAAGAAAATTCTCATCTAATATAATGCCTAGCGAGTCTAAAATTTATAGTGAAATTTTTATGAACGAAAGTGAGCCCTTTGTTAAATTAACCCCCATATATCTTTTAGCAGGTATATTTTTACTAGCCTTAGTAATTCTTAAAATGCTAAAGCAAAATTTAAACATATCCTTAATCTTTAAGATAGTGTATATTATAAATATATTAGCCTTTGTGCTTCATTCTTTAGCTCTTGGAATTAGAGCCTTTATAGCAGGACACGCACCTTGGAGTAATGCTTATGAAAGCATGGTCTATATAGCTTGGGCTTTAGCTTTAAGCGGAATTTTCTTTTCTAGAAAAAGCCCTATTGCTCTTGCTTTAACCTCCATACTAGCTGGTATTGTTTTGCAGGTTGCTCATCTTAGTGAAATGGATCCTCAGCTTACAAATTTAATGCCTGTTCTTGATTCTTACTGGCTTGTTATACATGTTTCAGTTATTACTGCTAGTTATGGATTTTTAGGACTTTGTGCCTTACTTGGAATCTTTGTTTTAATTTTATTTTGTTTTATGAAAAAAGACTCAAAACATAATGAAAACATAGCTAGAAACATACTTGAAGCTACTAGGATAAATGAGATGGCTATGATACTTGGGCTTTGTTTGCTTACGGTTGGAAATTTCTTAGGAGCCATTTGGGCAAATGAAAGCTGGGGTAGGTATTGGAGCTGGGACTCAAAAGAGACCTGGTCCTTGGTGAGTATATTAATTTACGCTGCCATTTTACATATAAGAATGATACCTACGCTTTCAAGTCAGTATAATTTCGCTCTTTGCTCTATGTTTGCTTACTGGTCTATTATAATGACTTATTTTGGAGTGAATTACTTCTTAGTTGGGCTTCATTCTTACGCTGCTGGAGAGGCTGTGCAAATACCTGCTTATGTTTATTATGGTCTTTTGTTGATGCTTATTTTAGCTTTTTTAAGCCACAGAAAAAAATCTTTCTCAAAAAAATTATAAGGGGGTAGGTATGAATGCTGCTTTGATATCTATTTTTTCTGTTTTAGTTTTTATGATTATACTTTTTTGTATTATTGTGCTTTATTCTTTAAAAAAGAAAAATCCACTTACCATGGAAAAAGCAGTTGCAAAAAAGCTTGTAAATTTAGACCAGCTTTTAAATGATATAGCAAATCCTAAGCTAAACTCAGATGAGATACAAAAAATAATCCTAAAATTTATAGATAGCCAAACCCTACCTAGTAAATTTGGTAAAAACTTAAGTGCTGATGCTAAGAAAAAGCTAAATTTTGTAACAGCGGTTGCTGTGCATCAAAACTCAAGTGCAAAAAATATAGCCTTTTTAAATAGAGAATTAAGCAAAAGGTATCAAAGCTACACTAAAGATATATTAGCCTATGAGCAAA
>CASFHJ010000036.1 GCA_949294425.1 uncultured Campylobacter sp. | reverse complement strand
CTATTAAAAATATATTTACCATAGACATTAGTATGTATTTTAAAAATTTTTCACTTGGATAAAACTCACCCAAGCTTATACTTCCTAGGGAATGACTTAGAAAAAGTAGTATTAGGTGATGTCCATCAAAGGCTAAAAAGATTAGCAAGGCTAAGAGATATAAAAGCTGAGATGTTATAGGCATATTAGCACCAGAGCCGGGATCTACTATACTTGCCATGGTAAATCCCATGGTAAAAGAGATTTGCTCTCCTGCCATTTGCACGATAGCAAAGAGCATTTGAAGTATTAGCCCAGCTATCATACCAAGTAAGACCTCGCTTAAAATTTGTAAGATGAAAAAGCTATTGTATTGTGGGCTTTGAAGCTGTGCTAGAGGAAATAGAAAGCTAGTTATTAAAAAAGACAAACTAGCCTTTATAACTATTGGTATATTATTATGAGAGAAGAAAGGAAAAAATACAAAAATTCCACTAACCCTAGCAAATAAAAGCATAAATTTGGCGACATTTTCATCGCCTATGTAGTTAATAAATTCCATTTTTATTAAAGCGATAAATTTCATCGCATAGTGAGGCTAGCTTATCATCATGGGTTACAAATAATAAGGCTGCCTTGTTCTTTCTAACATAGTCTTTGAGTATGTTAATTACATTTTGGGCATTGTCCTTATCTAAATTTCCTGTTGCCTCGTCTGCAAAGATTATCTTAGGTTTTTTGCAAAGAACCCTAGCTATACTAACTCTTTGTTGTTGTCCCCCACTTAGCTTTCCTATCTTTTTAAATACAAGCTCTTGTATGCCTAAATTTTTTAGTATTTCTTTGTCTAAATCTTTTTTTGATAAGATACTTGCAAGTTCTATATTTTCAAGTGCTGAAAAACCTTTAAATAAATAATGTGTTTGAAAGATTATACCAAAGGAGTTTCTTCTTATCTCAAGTCTTTGCTTTTGGCTTAAGTTGTAAATATCTTGATTTTGAAATAAAACTCTACCTGAATTTGGTTTTAGTAGAGTAGATAGAATATGAAGTAGGGTTGATTTACCACAACCACTACTTCCTTGTATGGCTATAGAGCTACCTTCTTTTACGCTTAGGCTTAAATTTTCAAATAGCGGATAATCAAAACTATGACTTATATTATCTGCTTTTAAAAGTTCCATTTTAGTTCATCTGTGCTGCAACTTCTGCTGCAAAATCCTCACTCTTCTTTTCAAGTCCTTCGCCAACTTCAAATCTTATAAATTCAACTATTTTTATCTTTGTGCCAAGTTCCTTTTCTTTTTGTTCTATAACTTGTTCTATAGTCTTTTTATCATCAAGCACGAAAAATTGTCCCATTAAGGTAAGCTTACTATCAAGCTGGGAATTATCTGCTATAAAGCTATTTATTTTTCCGGGTATTATATTTGCCCAAATTTTTTCCGGTTTATTTTGAGCTTTAAGTTCAGCCTTTATCTCCTCTTCTTTAGCCTTTATAATTTCATCGCTTAGTTGTTTTCTGCTTGCATACTCAGGTATTTTGTGCTCTATTTTGCCTAGTCTTCTTCTTTCCTCATTATCCTTTTGAAGTTCTGCAACCAAGGCTTTATATTCATTTTCTATAAAGCCTAAATCTAAGTCCTCGTAAGAAAGATAGCTAGGCTTCATAGCTGTTATATGCATACAAAGTTGTTTTAGGAAATCAGGAAGTTTTTTAGCTGCCTCCTCATTATCACAAGCTGCTGCTATTATCACTCCTACTCTGCCGTTTGAGTGTATATAACCATTTACAACACCCTTTTCAGAAGCCTTTATAGTAGCAAATCTCCTAACCACTAGATTTTCTCCTATAGTAGCTATTTGACTTTTTAGGTATTCTTCAAATTTTACTCCATTTATAGTGCTTGAGTAAAGTTCCTCTGTGCTTTGTAAATTTGAGCTTTGGATATGAGTTGTTGTATCTTTTGTAAGCTTTATAAATTGTTCGTTTTTAGCAACAAAGTCTGTTTCTGAGTTTATTTCACTTACCGTAGCTGTTTTAAAATCAGCACTTACTTTTACATCGACAAGTCCTTCAGCAGCTAATCTATCAGCCTTTTTTGCCGCCTTTGTAAGTCCTTTTTCTCTTAGATATTTAATAGCTTTTTCAAAGTCCCCGTCTACCTCTTTAAGGGCATTTTTGCAGTCCATCATACCTGCACCGGTGCTTTCTCTAAGCTCCTTTACCATTTGTGCGCTTATTTCAGCCATTATTGCTCTCCTTTAAAATCTTCCTCGCTAAATTCCTCTTGCATAGCTTCTTTTAGCACTTCTTCTTTTTCTTCTTCAGTGATTTCTTCTTTTTGTTTTTCTGCATCTACTGGATCTAGGTCTTGCTCTCTTAAGCTTTTTCCTTCATTTATGGCTTCAGA
>CASFHJ010000035.1 GCA_949294425.1 uncultured Campylobacter sp. | reverse complement strand
AAGGAAGGGTTTGTATCATAAAGTGCATATAATCTTTCTAAGATAAAATCAAGTAAAATTTTTGTATCAAAATCCTTATAAAGATGAGTTAATCTTTTTAAAAATTCATCTAAGTTAAAAGATACATCTAAGCTTATAATTATCTTTAAAAGCCCGAGTGCTGCACGTCTTAAAGCGTAAGGATCCTTTGTGCCGCTTGGAATTTGCTTTATAGAAAAAAGGGCTAATAAAGTATCTATCTTATTTGCCATTGCGACAAGAGAGCTAAATTTTGTGCTTGGAATGGCGTCTTTTTCTGATTTTGGCATATATTGTTCTAATATGGCTAAACAAAGCTCATCTTTAAAACCTTGTTTTTTCGCATAATAATACCCCATAATGCCCTGCAAAGAAGTAAATTCATAAACCATCTGTGTTGCTAAGTCAGCCTTTGCATACTCTATAGCCTTTAAAAGTTCATTTTCATCAAGACCTGTGTATATTTTACAAAGTGCCTTTGCCACCTCTTTTTCTCTTTGCACCTTATCATAAATGCTTCCTAGTCCCTCAAAATAAGATATGTTTTTAAGCTTTTCTACGCAAAGACCATTTTTAAGGTCATTTTGATAAAAAAACATAGCATCACTGAGCCTAGCTCTTAAAACTCTTTCATTTCCATTTACTATCTTTGAAGAATCCTCGCAAATGGAATTGCTAACAAAGACAAAATGATTTGTCAAAACTCCGTCTTTAAATACAGAAAAATACCTTTGGTTTTCACGCATAGAATCCATAATCACCTCGCTAGGTAGGTCTAAAAATTCTTTTTCAAAGCTTCCTAGCAAGGCATTTGGATACTCAGTTATAGCAATAACTTCATTTAACAAATCATCATCTTCTTTTATCTTTATGCCGTATTTTTCTTCTATTTTCCTAAAATCACTTAAAATTCTTTCCCTTCTTTTTTCCTGATCTAAGATAACAAAATTTTTCTCTAATAAAGCAAAATAAGAGTCTGTATCGCTAAAAGAAAGAGCTTCATAACTTACGCTTCTATGCACAAAACTTTGCTTTGCACTTCTTACCCCATAAACACTAAGATCAACTAAGTCATCGCCCAAAAGACAAAGCACAGATCTTATAGGTCTTATAAAGGAAAAATCCCCCCTACCCCAACGCATACTTTTGCCAAAATTTAAAGAGCCTAGAAAACTATTTATCATCTCCTCTAATAAATCCTTGCTTTCTTTGCCTTCTAGCTCCTTTTGATGATATAAAAGCTCCTTACCCTTTATATTTTTAAACTCTAATTCATCTTCTTTTAGCCCAGTTTTTTGCATAAAAGATAAGGCAGCCTTTGTCAAAATCCCGTCTTTAAAGGCTAAATCTTTAGGAGCTCCTATAAATTCTAACAGCTGTTTTTCTTGCTTTAAAGGAAAGCTTTTATGATAAAAAACAAGTCTTCTAGGAGTATAAAAAAAGTCAAATTCACTTTGAATTTTATAATCTTTTAGCACTGAGCTATATTTTTTAGCTATATTGTCTAATTCTTTTAAAAGAGGTATGGCTGGTAATTCCTCCAGCAAAAGCTCTATAAGCAAAGTCTTCATATAATGCCTTTTTGTATTTTAAACTTGCTAAGGATATTTAAAATTTCTTTTTATTAGTATCCTCTAGTATATTACTAGCTATATCATTTACACTATCAGAAATTTTCGCTGAATCATTAGCTATTTTTACATTATCCCTTGTTATATCTTCTATATTAGCCACTGCGTCATTTATCTGCGTTATACCGGCTGTTTGTTCTTTTATACTTTCTGCCATATCATTTATACTTTGAACTAGCAGATTTATATTTGCCCCTATTTCAGAAAGTGATTTTTGCGTCTTTTCAGCAAGCTGTCTAACCTCATCTGCCACTACAGCAAAACCTCTGCCATGCTCTCCAGCACGTGCTGCTTCTATGGCTGCGTTTAGAGCTAGTAAGTTTATCTGTTCTGCTATATCTCCTATTATGCTTGTGATATTTTTTATCTCCTCACTTTGAGCTATAACATCATTTGCCTTGGAAGATACATTTTGCATAGAAGAAGTTATCTCCTCTAAGGCAGCAGCACTTTCCTCTATAGCTGAAGCTTGGGAATTTGAGCCATTTTGCAAGGCTAAAACAGCCTCTTGAAGCTTAGCACTATCTGATACTAAGAGATTAGCAAATTTACTTGATTGATGAAGCATTTTTACTATCTCAGAACCAAGTGCATTTGTAGTTGTTTCCACTGATCCTTTTGCGTTTTCAATCTTGGCTGTAAAGTCTAAATTTTTATAGCTATCAAAAACTTTTTGAATTTCATTCATGTTAGAACCTATTTTTTGTTCTAATATATCAAGCATTCTATTAAGCACGTTTTTAAGCTCTATTAATTGAGGATTTTTAGGATTTGCCTCTATTCTAACACTTAGATCCCCATTTTCAACCATATGAACAGTGTCAACGCTTTGCTTTACAGCAGTTTTGTCTTGATCTAGCCCTAGTCTAACCCCTTCTATATTTTGATTAATCGCAGCTGCAATTCTTCCAAATTCATCTTTTGTTTTAATAGCTATAGGAGATATGCTTTGTCTTTTGTGATTAAGCAAGTCAAAAAATGAAATAAGCCCGTCAGTTATGCTTTGTAGAGGCTTTAAGGATCTTGATATTAAAATTTTAACAAGTATAACAGATAAAACTATAGCTATAAGTCCTGTTATAGAGGTGTATATGAGCTGCTCTTTAACCTTATTTGTATATAAGGAAGCTAAGGTGGTAACACAGACCTTAAAATGCGGATTTAGGGTGTTAGTACACATAACAGCCTGTTCTACCCCACTATCATCTTTTGCGTAATATATAAAATCAGTTACCTTATCATCTAACAACCTTGGTTCGCTCTTAAAAGAGGAACTTATAGCCTGACTTAAGGAGTCTTTTTTTAGAATTTTACTTTCGTCCTCATGAAACATATAAGAACCATCAGTATGCAGAACAAAGGAGCTAGAGGTAGCGGATTTTCCAAAGGCTAAAACATTTTCAGAAAATTTATTTAACTCAAAGTCTCCTCCAATAACACCTATAAATTTTCCATTGTGCATTATAGGAGCTGAGTAAGTCATTTCAAATTTATTAGAATTAAAAGAAA
>CASFHJ010000034.1 GCA_949294425.1 uncultured Campylobacter sp. | reverse complement strand
AAAATTAGTATAATTTTTTTGCCTGAATGGCTCGATACAAACAAAAGAGGATCCAACACTAGCTTATTTACTGTGATGTGCAAATTCTCTGTGTTCTGTGACTTCGTTTGAGTGTGTAAAAGCGCGAGAAGCTGCAGCCTTAAGTCTTTGCCTAACGGTTTTCTTTGAGACAATGGGGTCTCATCTTTTAAGACGACCATTTGGGTATTTTTTTGGAGTAATGATATGAAAATTTTGATATTAGGTAGTGGAGCTAGAGAGTATTCTATAGCCCTTGCTCTTGCTAGTGATGATATTTCTTTATTTTTTATGCCCGGAAATGGTGCGACATCAAAGCTTGGACAAAATATAAATATCTTAGATCTTAAAGACTTAGCCATTTATGCAAAACAAAATTCCATAGATCTTTGTATAGTTGGCAGTGAGGATTTTTTAGCAAGGGGAGTGGTTGATATTTTTGAAAAACATAATCTAAAAATTTTTGGTCCCAGCAAAAAAGCCGCACAGCTTGAAAGTTCTAAGGCTTTTATGAAGGATTTTTTAAAAAGAACCTCTATAAGAACCGCTAAATTCTTATCAAGCTCAAATTTAGATGAGTTAAGCTCTTTTATAAATACCTTAAACACACCCATAGTAGTAAAGGCTGATGGGCTTTGTGCTGGAAAAGGCGTTATTATAGCTCAAAGCAAGGAAGAAGCCATAAAAACAAGTGCTGATATGCTTAGTGGAAAAAGTTTTGGTGATAGCGGTAAAAAAGTGGTTGTAGAGGAATTTTTAGATGGTTTTGAATTATCTGCCTTTGCGCTTTGCGATGGAGAGGATTTTATCCTTTTGCCACTAGCTCAGGATCATAAAAGACTAAAAGATAATGACGAGGGACCAAATACCGGGGGTATGGGTGCTTATGCTCCAAGTCCCTTAGCAGATGAAAAATTGATAGAGGAGATAAAACAAGACATTATAAGACCAACTCTAAGGGCTATGAAAGAGGAGGGCAATGAATTTAAGGGCGTTCTTTTCATTGGACTTATGATAGTAGATAAAAAGCCTTATGTTTTGGAATTTAATGTGCGTTTTGGCGATCCTGAATGCGAGGTTTTAATGCCTTTGATTGAAGATCCCTTGTCTTTGATCTTGGCTTGTGTAAATAAGGATCTAAAAAATTATAAATTAAAATTAACAGATGCTGCGGCTGTAGCTGTTGTTTGTGCTAGTGAAAATTATCCTTACTCAGCTTCAAGCCCAAGTGAGATAAAAATTTCAGCTCTTCCTCTTAATTCTCATATCTCATATGCAGGGGTTAGTTTAGAAAATGATAAACTTTTAGCAAATGGGGGCAGGGTTTTGGCTTGTGTCGGTCTTGGTAAGGATATTAAAGAGGCTAGATCTAAGGCTTATGAACTTTGTAAAAATGTAGAATTTAGTGGTATGCAGTATAGAAAAGATATAGCTTATCAGGCACTTAGATGAATGAAATAGAACAAAGACTTCAAAGAGAGGGACTTAAATTAGCCTCTTTTGGCAAAAGAATAATAGCTTATCTCATAGATAGCCTCATAATTAATTTACTTATTATATTTACCTTTTACAGCGATCTTTCAAGCCTTAGTTATGATGTGGCTTTAAATTTAGCTCAAGATGTTTTATTAAGTATACTTCTTGTAAATTTTTTATATCATTTTATCTTTACCTTGCTATATGGTGCTTCCTTAGGTAAGTTTGTTTGCAAGATAGCCATAATAGATGAAAATTTGCTTGATAAGCCAAATTTTATACAAAGTGCCTTGAGATCAGCTGTTAGACTTTTAAGTGAAAATGCCTTTATGCTGGGTTATTTTTGGGCTTTTGGTAATGATAGTAGAAAGGCTTGGCAAGATTATGCGGCAAAGACCGTGGTGATAGAACTTGCGTAAAATTTCACTTCTTTGCACCCTTTGTGCCTTTTTGCTAAGGGCTGAGGAAGTAGATATTTACGCAAATGATATAAACAAAAAAGATGAACTTATAAGAGCAAATTCTGATGTTTTGGTATTTTCAAATTCATATTTTATCAGTGCTAATGAGGCTATTTATAACGAAAATAGCAAGGACTTAGAGCTTTTTGGCGATGTAAACATATTAAGAAATGATAAGGATAGGTCAAATTCTTGCTACGCTAAGTTAAATTTAAATACAAATGAGTCTTATTTCAAAAACTTTTTTTTTGCAAATAGCGATATGGAAGTCTGGCTAAAAAGCGAAGAAAGTTCTATGAATGATGATTTTTTTAGGGGTAAAAATTCCCTTGTTTCAAGCTGTAATGTAGAAAATCCGGACTGGAGCATAGGCTTTAGCGAGGGGGAATTTGACAGGGACGATAAGTATTTACACCTTTATCATGCCAAATTTTATGTAAAAGATGTTCCTATTTTTTATACCCCTTATCTTGGTTTTTCAGCAGATACCTCCAGAAGAAGCGGACTTTTAATACCTATTTTTGAGATTAATCAAGACGATGGTCTTCATTACGAGCAGCCTATTTATATAGCTTTGCAAGATGAGTGGGACCTGCAGTTAAACCCTCAGCTAAGGACTTCTAGGGGTTTTGGTATGTATTCTACTCTTAGGTTTATGGACTCTCAATATTCTAGTGGAGAATTTTCTTTTGGAGCCTTTTTAGAAAACAAATATTACTATTTAAAAGAAAATTTAAAAAACAGAAGTCATAAAGGTTTAGAATTTAAATATCATAGGGATAATTTATTTATTGATTGGTTTGATTTAGGTAGCAGTTTGCAAGAGGGTATGTGGCTTGATCTTATATACTTAAATGATGTTGATTATTTAAATTTAGGTCGCAGAGATTATAGGGATCTTACATCTTTGGCAACCTCTACCTTTTCTTATTTTTTAGCAGATGAGAATAATTACTATGCAAGCTATGCAAACTACTACATAGATACCTCTTTAATTAGCAATAGCACAACCTTGCAAGAATATCCTTCTTTTCAGTATCACCGCTTTTTAAATGGCTTTTTTGATAACACTTTTCAGTATTCTTTTGATGCGGATTTTAATAGATACTACAGAGACGTTGGTGTTGGGGCTTCTTTGATGAATTTTAACTTACCTCTTATTTATCATCAAAAATTATTTGATGATCTTTTAAATTTTGAGTTCAGCGAGGAGTTAGATCTCGTTTTAGCAGATTATACAAACGCCCCTGCTACTTTAAAAAAGCAAGAATACCTGCTTAGAAATGCCCATAATTTTTCTTTATACACTGAGCTTTCAAAGCCATATAGTGATTTTTACCACACCTTATACATAGGATTTGATTATTTTTTACTTGGTGCAAGATCTGGTGCTATTAATGTAGACTTTATACAAGTTCCTGTTGATGTATCATCTTTTAATACAAAAATGGTTCAGTATTTTTATAATCAAAAGGGAGAAAAAAAGATAAAACATAGACTAAATATATCCTATAATTCAGAAACCTTTAGCCCCTTAGCCTTTAATAATATGTTAGCGTATTTTTTTAATGAAAATATTTCTATAAGTAATGAAGTAGAGTATTCTTATGAGCAAGATAGATTTACAAAATCCTTGACCTATCTAGACTTAAATTTAAAGGACTTGAGATTTGCTTTTTCCCACGCTTATAAGTATGATACCCAGCAGATAAATACTACAAATATATTTCCAAAATATAGCTTTATAGGAGCTAGAGCAGATTATAATATAAATTCAAATTATAAACTCATCTCCAGCATTTTTTTTGATACCCAAAGAGCTAATATAAATTCTTGGGAGCTAGGATATAGCTTTCAAAGAAAGTGTTGGAATTATTCTTTAACATACAGAGAAAGGATAGATCCTCAGCTTACAAGTGGCGGTATAAAGGCAAATTCAAAAAGCGGTATTTATTTTACCTTTAACCTTTATCCTATAGGAGGAGTGGCTTATGATTTTGCTGTGCAAGAAAATGAAAGTATGGTAGGGACCTTATAATTTTATCTTTTTGTAATGAAAATTTGGTTATATTGGCACTTTGCAAGGAGAAGTTATGCAGTATAAGATAGAACTTAATAAAAATATAGAAATTTTTGACATAGACAAGGTTGCTAAACAAGCCAGTGGGGCTGTTTTAATGCGTATTAAGGACTGCGTTATTTTAGCCACCGTTGCAAGAGAAAATAAGGCTGTTGATGAGGATTTTTTACCTCTTACTGTTCAATACATAGAAAAAGCTTACGCAGCAGGTAAAATTCCGGGTGGATATATAAAAAGAGAAACTAAGCCAAGTGATTTAGAAACCCTCACCGCAAGGATTATAGATAGAAGTTTAAGGCCACTTTTTCCAAAGGGCTATAATTATCCTACTCAAATTGTTGTTATGGTGCTTTCAGTTGACAAGGAAGTGGATTTGCAAGTGGCTAGTTTAAATGCTGCTAGTGTGGCACTTTATCTTAGTGATATAAAGATAAAAGCACCGGTTTGTGGAGTAAGGATAGCTAAGATAGATAAGAACTTTGTTTTAAATCCTAGCAATGATGAGCTTAAGCAAAGCACCCTAGATCTTTTTGTATCTGGTGTAAAAAACGAGCTTTTGATGATAGAGATGAGAACCCTACCTAGCATAAATTCTGATGATTTGTCTATAAATACTCCCTTTGCGGACGTTTTGCTAAATTCTACAAATTTTGAACACTGCATGAATGAGCTTAGTGAAGATGATGTTTTAGAGGCTTTAAATTTAGCTAGTAAGGCTATAGAAAATGGCTCAAACGCTTATGAGGAAGCCTTTAGTAAACACAAAAAAGAGGCAAAACTAGAGCTTAGGATAGAAAATGAAAATGAGGAGCTTTTGCTTTTTGTAGAGCAAAATTATGCAAATAAGATTAGATTAGCCATAAATCAAATGGCAAAAAGTGAAAGAGCAGATGAGTTAAATAATATAGTTAAAGAGCTTTTAGAGCTTGATATAATCTCATCTAAATACCAAGAAGAAGATCTTTTAAAAGCTTTAAATTCTATAAAGAGAAAATTTGTAAGAGAGCAAATTTTAGATGAGGGAAAAAGAGCTGATGGAAGAGCTTTAAAAGATGTTAGGGATATAAGCATAGAGACAAATATCTTACCAAAGGCTCATGGTTCTTGTCTTTTCACTAGAGGTCAAACTCAAGCCCTTGTGGTTGCCACTCTTGGGAGTGATAGCGACGCACAGCTTTATGATAGCTTGGTAGATGATACTATAAGTGAAAGATTTATGGTTAATTATAATTTTCCGGGCTTTTCAGTAGGGGAGGCAAGTCCCATAAAGGCTCCCGGAAGACGGGAATTAGGACACGGAAATTTAGCAAAAAGAGCTTTGTATCCTAGTGTTGATGAGAATTATCCTTATGTTATAAGGCTTGTTTCAGAAATCCTTGAAAGCAATGGTTCTTCTTCTATGGCTACGGTTTGCGGAGGTTCTTTGGCTTTAAGGGCAGCTGGGGTAAATACTACTAAGCTTGTTGCTGGAGTTGCTATGGGCTTGGTATTTGAAGGTGAAAGATATGCTATCTTAACTGACATAATGGGTCTTGAGGATCATGATGGGGATATGGACTTTAAGGTTGCTGGAAGTTGCGATGGAATAACGGCTTTGCAAATGGATATAAAGCTTGGAGGCATAGATTCAAAAACCTTAAAAGAAGCCCTTTATCAGGCAAGAGAGGCTAGAATTCATATACTAGAGCTTATGCAAAAAGCTAGCGATGAGATAGTTGTAAACGATGATATTTTGCCTAAATTAGAACTCTTTAGTGTAGATCCTTCAAAGATAGTTGATATAATAGGACAAGCTGGTAAGACTATAAGAGAGATTATAGATAAATTTGGCGTTTCTGTGGACTTGGATAGAGAAAAAGGCGAGGTAAAGATAGCTGGAAATGAAAATGAAAAAGTAAGGGCTGCAAAAGACTACATCATAAGCTTAACATCAAAGGACAATAAGCCTGATAAAAAAAGGGCTAGTAAAAAAAATATAGAAGAGGATTTTTCTCTTGGAGAGGAATTTGTAGGAACTATTAAATCAATAACTGGTTTTGGAGCCTTTATAGAGCTAAGAGACGGGGTTGACGGACTCTTGCATGTTTCTAAATTTAAAGATAGGCTAAGAGAAAATGACAAAATTTCAGTTAAAATTTCAGAGATTAAAAATGGCAAGATAGCCTTAGATCTTTGCTAGTATTTGTTTTTTAAGATCTTAGTGCTTAGAAAAAATAGCACTGCACTTAATAAGAATAAAAAGGCTATCACAATAAAGGTTGTTTTCGCACCAAATAAGGCTGCTAAATAGCCATTACCAAAGCCACTTGCAAATCCTCCTAGTGCAAAAAATGATTGGTTTATAGATAGCACTAGGCTTAACTTGCTTTTATCACTTATCTTTTTAAGCATAGCATTTACGCAGGGTGCAAGTCCTCCAAGAGATATTCCAAAAAGTAGTCTTAATGCTATGAGAGCAAAGACGCTTTGTGCAAAAATTTGCGTGTAAAACACAAGGGCAGAAAAAAGCAAGGATACTATGATGATTTTTTCATAGCCTATCTTGTCTGCTATCTTACCTATCTTTGCTGCAAAAAAGATATTGCTAATACCGCTTGCTGCTACCACTAAACCAGCGTAAAAAACTATGAGTTCTCCACTCTTGTGTATTTCCTCTACATAAAGGCTTAAAACAGGGGCTATGCCAAAAACAGCGAAATTTATAACAAAGGTAAGTAGGCAAAGTATTATGACCATATAAAAATTTGTTTTTTTACCCTCTTTTTCTACCTTGTTTACGCTTTTACTTTTTGTATCACTTACAAAGCACATCGTTATAAAGGAGCAGAACAAAAAAAATGCAACTATGGCAAATAAAAATCTAAGCCCTACAAATTCAGCCACTAAGCCTCCAAACAAGGGACCTATTAAACTACCACTTACTGAGGCTGTTGATAGTGTGCCAAGTGCATAGGCTGCAAATTTTTTTGGTGCCTTCATAGCTATAAATATGACAGCAGTTGAGTTAAAACCAGCTACAATACCTGTTAAGGCTCTTATAGTAAGTACATCAAAAACATCTCTTGCAAAGGCTAACATAAGAGTTAGGATAGCCATTCCAAGAGAGGCTCTTAAAAGCATGCTTTTATATCCAAATTTAGCACCTAAAAAACCCCAAACAGGGGTAAAAATACTTACAAAAAGAGGGGTTATGCCCCAAGCAAGACCAGAATAAAAAGCTATATCATCATATTTGCTAAGTCCAAGTTCCCTCAGATAAAATGGCAAAACAGGTGCTATTTGACTTAGCCCTATACTTGTTACAAAAACGCCAAACCAGCAAATAAGTAATGTTTTTTTAAAATTTTTCATGAAAATATTGTATGATAAGTTTTATAAAAAATAAGTAAAGGATAGCTTTGAAGCAGATAATCTTTGTTTGTTTGGGAAATATTTGCCGTTCTGTTATGGCTGAATTTATAATGAAAGATAAGCTTTTAAAAGAAAAATTAGAGCTTTTAGTGCTTAGTGCAGGAACTTCTGGCTTTCATGATGGAGAGGATATGCATTATAAAACCAGAGCTAAGTTAATGGAAAACTCAGTTAAGATAGGTGCTTTTGAAAGTAAAAAGCTTAGTCAAAAGATGTGTGATGAAAGTGATTTGATAATTACCATGGATGATTCTAATTATAAAATAGTGTTACAAAATTACACAAATGTGAGCCATAAACTTAAAAAAGCCTGTGATTTTGCTAAAGATTTGGCTTATAAAGAGGTGCCTGATCCTTGGTATAGCGGGAATTTTGATGAGACTTACACCATACTTAATCTTGTTTGTGATAATCTTATAAAACACTTAAAAAGTAGCCAAAAAGGATCTTAAATCCTGCATAAATTTATCAGCCATTATCTTATAACCACTTATACTAAGATGCACATCTTTAAAGCTTAGTTTTTGTTCTATCCAAAACTCTTTTCCCCCGCTATCTTGAATAAAACTATGCATATCAAAAAGCATCAATCTTTCCTCTTTTGCTATCTCATATATGCTATCTCTTAGGAGCTTAAAATTTGGATTAAGCACGTATTTGTCTTCTTCTTTTTGGGTGATAGTGGGCGGAGAAATTAGCAGTATATTTACATTTTCATTATTTTTTCTAAGAAAGTTTATGAATTTTTTATAATTATTTTTAAAATTATTCTTGTCAAAATGATTTGTGAAAGCATCATTTGAGCCGTAAGCTAGTATTATTATGTCATTTTTAAGATCCTTAAAAAGCTCTTGCATATTGCCTTTATCCCACCTTAGCCATATATCAGATCTTGCTCCATTCATAGCTACAGTGTCTAGTATCCTCACTTTTTTATCTTCTTTATATATGAGTAAGCCACTTATTTGCAAATCCTTTTCAAGAGCCTTTATTTCTATGGGAAATTTTACATTTTTTATCTTTTTGCCTATAAATTTTTTGGTGCTTTTTTGCCTTATTTCATGTCTTTGTTTATTAGCATCGCTTAGTATAAATCCTTTGTTTTTTGCCTTGTAAAAAATCTTAATATCAAAGTTTTGCTCCTTTAAATTAGAAGAGATTTTTATAAGAGCGCCTTCTTTTTTAGCCTTAGCTAAAATTCCGCCCATGCCGTAAGAATAGCCTGTGTTTGACTTTGAATTTTCTAGCTCAAAATCCTTGCTCCAGTAAGAAACACTTGTTGTTTGTTGGTATCTTGGCTGCAAGGCATATATGTATCCTATGGAATTTGCTTTTATAAGATTAGTTCTTAACTCTTTTGAAAAAAAATCAGAAGCTATATGTGAATCACCAAAGATTCTAAGCACGATGCTGTCTGAGTTTAGCTTGGATTTAAGCCTTATTATATCCTCGTAACTTGCGTAACTCCTTATAGCGCTTTCATGTCTTGTATCTATTTTTTTTAAGGAGAGTTTTTTTTCTTTTTGAGTTAGGCTACAAGCACTTATAAAAAATATTAAAAATACTAAAAAAAGTTCTCTCATTTATCTAGATGCTTTAATAACAAGTCAGACATTATCTTTGCGCCCTTTTCATTAAAATGAATGCCATCATTTGCCCTTACTTTTATACTTTTATTATTTTCATCTTTTACGTAGCTTGAATACTCGGCATCATCGCTTAAGCTTTGCTTGGTTTTTATAAAAAATTCTTGATTTTTTAGGTTTTCTTCTTCATAAATTTGGTTTAAAATGCCTATCTTTGAGTTTAACTCCTTGTCCTTTACAGGCGGTATTTCATACCATATCACCCTTGCATTATTTTGCTTTGCTATTTGTATTATCTCATTTACCCTTGCCTTGTATATCTTAAGCCACTCATCACTATTAAATGCGTGATATTTTCCGCCTTTTTTTATGGGCCAAGGATCATTTGCACCTAGTAAAACTACAAGGTATTTTATATCTTCCTCGCTTAAAAATGCCGCCTCTGTTGCCTTAGCCCAGTCAAAATAAGACTTATAGGAAAGTCCTGTGTTTTGCTTACTTAAATTTATGCTATTTATTCCAAGTGCTTTTAAATCTCTTACCAAAGAAAGTGCCACTCCTTGCATTAAGGAATCACCTATAATTAAAACCTTATCACCATCTTTTATACTTAAACTTGTATTTAGCTCTTTTAAAGCCTCATTTGTGCTTAAATTTGTATCTATATTATTTTGAAAATTATCAGATACACTTAAAAATCTCTCTGTTTCTAAACTAGCATTTTTTTCTTTTTTTCTTGCTAATTCCATTAAAATTTCATAATTTTTACTAAAAGAATCGTCGCTTATGGCTGTTTTTATTTGCTCTAGTTTGCTTTTAAAGGTATTAGCCTCGTTTAAGATCTCATTGTCTAAAGAAATGTATATATGGTATCTTTGTTCTAGGTAAGAAATAATACTATGATTCATAACAAAACATACGATTAAAAAAGTGCTTAACAATATAAATAAAAAATTAAGAATTCGCATTAAAAACTCTCATATATAAACTGCGGCACACCATTTGGCATAAAGGCAAAGATTAAAAGCAAGATAAGAGCTAGTAATATAGGCTTTAAAAGCAAGGGTGTTATGGAAAGTATCTTTACGCAGTGATTTTTAAAATTTATAAACAAAGGATAGCTTATAAAAATAGCCACAAAGCCTATAAAGACGTAAATATCATTATAATCAGGCTGTATAAAAAAGTTTTTATAACAAGAGCTTAGGTAATTAAGTGCTTCTGAGAAGGTAGGATAGTAAAAAAATACCCAAGCAAAGGCTACAAAATGAAAGGTAATAAAGACTGAAAGATAAGGAATTTTGCTAAGATTTATTTTTTTTACTATATTTAGATGTAAAAAAGCCACACCAAGCCCATGCAAGAGTCCCCAAATCAAAAAATTTATCGTATTTCCATGCCAAATTCCAGATACTACAAAGGCAAAGATTAAATTAAAATATGTCCTTATCTTACCCTTTTTACTTCCTCCAAGTGGTATGTATACGTAGTCTCTTATGAAGCTAGAAAGAGAAATATGCCATCTCTTCCAAAATTCTTGCAAATTCTTAGCTAGATAAGGCATATTAAAATTTGGAGGCAAGTTAAAGCCAAGCATTAAAGCAAAGGCACAGACTAAGTCCACATAGCCTGAAAAATCACAATATATCTGCACAGAAAAGGCATATATGGCACAAAGAAGTTCTAAAAAATTATAAGAGCTAGGATCATTTAAAATTTCTTTTGAGTAGATGCCAAGATAATTTGCTATTAAAACCTTTTTTACTATGCCAAAAAGTAATAAAACTATGATTAAATTTATGTGTTTTAACTCTCTTTTTCTATGAATTTGTTCAAAAAAGAACTTACTTCTCATTATAGGTCCACTTAAAATGGTAGGGAAAAATGAGAGATAAGTAGCTAAATTTAAAAAACTTTCTATTTTATTTTCTTTATAAACATTTACGAGATAGGTTATAGAGGAGAAAACATAAAAGCTTATGCCTATAGGAAAGATTAAATCACTATCTAAATACTCAAAACCAAAAAAGGCTAAAAATACATCAAAGCTATCTTTTATGCTTTCAAAATACTTAAAAAAGGATAAATTTAATATCACACAGGCTATACAGGTTAGGAAAATATACTTTTTTTTACGCACAAATATCAAAAGTGCAAAATAATGTATAAAAAAGGTGTAGATAAATAAAACTAGGGCAAAGTATGGATTTATCATAGTGTAAACTATGTAGCTAAAAAATAATACCAATAAATTCTGTGTTTTGTATTTTTCTTTAAATAGCCAATAAACAGCGAAAAAGGCTATCATCATCATAGAAAATTCTAAAGAAAAATAAGTCATAAAAAGCATCCAAGGACAAATAATTAATTTTAGATTCTACCCACTATAGTCTTAAAAAAGCTTAAAAAAAGATGTTTTTTTAAGAAAGAAGTAAAGCTTAAATTTTTTATTTATTAAAGGAAGTAAAATTATGCTATACTTTGTTTCCAAAAAGTTTCCATTTTCTTTTAAACTTTCAAGAAATTTTTCAAGGAGTTTATTTATGAGAAAAGCGATTTTCTTATCTTTAGCAGCTTTTTCTTTTGCATTTTCAAATGAGCTTAAGATAGCTGGTTCATCTACGGTTTATCCTTTTACTAGCTTTGTTGCTGAAGAATACGCAGCGATTAAAGATACTAGAACGCCTGTTGTTGAAAGCATAGGAACTGGCGGAGGTTTTAAGGTTTTTTGTGAGGGTAAGATAGATGTAGCAAATGCTTCAAGAGCCATAAAAACTAGCGAATTTAATATCTGTAAGAAAAATGGAGTAAGCGATATACTTGGAGTTATGATAGGATATGACGGCATAGTTTTAGCACAAAATAAGGGCAATATCCCTTTAGATGTCAGCATGAAGCATCTTTTTTTAGCTTTAGCTAAAGAAGTGCCAGTAAATGGTAAATTAGTAGCAAATCCTTATAAAAATTGGAATGAAATAGATCCTTCCTTGCCAAAAAGAAAGATTTCTATTTATGGTCCTCCTTCAAGCTCTGGCACAAGAGACACTATAGAAGAGCTTTTGCTTGTAAAGCAGTCTAAGGATTTTAAAGAATACGGAGCAAATGCTGGAAAATACAAAACTATAAGACAAGATGGAGTTTATATACCAAGCGGAGAAAATGATAATTTAATAGTAAGTAAGCTAGTGGCTGATAAAGAGGCTGTGGGTCTTTTTGGATACGGCTTTTTAGCCTCTAATAAAGATAAAATTTCAGCTGCTAAAATAGATGATGTAGAGGCAAATGAAAGAAATATCTCAGAGGGTAAATACTCTTTAGCAAGATCTTTGTATATTTACGTAAATGCTAAAAGCAAGGCTGCTTTGGACTTTGCAAAGATTTATATGAGCGATGATTTGTCAGCGTCTAAGGGTGAGCTTTCAAAGATAGGCTTAGTTCCTTTAAAAAGTGATGAGCTTAAGAAAACTCAAGAACACATAGATAAAGCAGGGCTCTTAAATGATGATTTAGTGAAAGCAGGTAAG
>CASFHJ010000033.1 GCA_949294425.1 uncultured Campylobacter sp. | reverse complement strand
TTTCTTTTTAATCTTAGCTTAAGTTTTCTTTTTAAAATGTTTGCTCTCATATTCTGTCCTTATTTCTTAGAGGTCTTACCAGCTTTGCGTATGATTCTTTCATCAGCATACTTAACGCCCTTGCCTTTGTAAGGCTCTGGTGGTCTAAATTCACGAATTTGAGCAGCAACCTGTCCTACTTGTTGCTTATCGCTACCCTTTACTATGATATTGTTCTTATCAACACTTATTTCTATACCATCTGGTATGTTGTAATTTATAGGGTGAGAAAAACCTAAGCTAAGCTCTAAAACCTTGCCTTTTAAACTCGCTTTATAACCAACCCCATTTATCTCTAAAGTCTTTGAAAAGCCTTGAGTTAAGCCTATTACTATATTTTGTGCTAAGGCTCTGTAGGTTCCCCAAAAAGCTCTGCTTTGTCTATCATCAGCTTTTGGAGAAAAGCTTAATGTATTATCCTGTAAGCTTACATTTACATTAGCTTTAGTATCTAATTCTTTGCTTAAATTTCCTTTTTTAAATTTAAGAACATTTCCTTCTAATTTTACCTCTACTCCACTTGGAATAGTAACTGGTTGTTTGCCTATACGCGACATATTTTTATCCTTTTTATTTGTCTAAGGTATTTCTACTCAAATGCCATAAAAAGCATATCTCTTACCAAATAGTGCATAGCACTTCGCCACCGACACCAGCCTTAAAAGCCTCATCATTTGGCAAAACACCCTTGCTAGTGCTAACTACTATCGTTCCATATCCATTTTTAAAGCGTTTTATTTCTTCTTTTCCTCTATAAACACGGCGACCCGGCTTTGAAACGCGTTTGATTTCATTTATCACACTATAGCCTCTTTCATCGTATTTAAGTGTAACTAAGATAAATTTTTTCTTATCTTCTTCTATTAGGTCAAAGCTCTCTATATAACCCTTACTTTGAAAAATTTTAACTAGAGCCTCTATAACCTTTGAGTGAAGTAACTTGGTTGTCTCAAGCCTTCTCATAGATGCATTTCTTATACGAGTTAAAGAATCAGAAATTATATCATTTATCATATACTATCCTTTACCAACTTGCTTTTTTAAGACCCGGTATCAAGCCTTCATTTGCCATCTTTCTTAGACAAACTCTGCAAATTCCAAAGTCTCTGTAAACTGAATGTGGTCTTCCACAAATTTGACATCTAGTATAAGCACGCACCGAAAATTTAGCCTTACGAGCTGCCTTTGCTATCATTGATTTTTTAGCCATATTATCTTCCTTTTGCGAAAGGCACACCAAAAAGTTCTAGTAATTTTTGTGCCTCTTTATCATTTCTTGCACTTGTAACAATAGCTATATTCATACCATGAGTTCTTAAGATTTTATCATATTCAACCTCTGGAAACATAAGCTGCTCATCAAGTCCAAAATTATAGTTTCCTCTACCATCAAAACCATCTCTTGCAAGTCCTCTAAAGTCTTTCACTCTTGGTAAGGCTATGCTTATTAACTTATCAAGAAAGGCAAACATATTGTTTTTTCTTAGAGTTACCATAACCCCTACAGGAAAGCCCTCTCTTACCTTAAAACCAGCAACTGATTTTTTAGCCTTAGTTATAAGAGCCTTTTGTCCAGCTATTAAAGATATGGTATCTGCGATGTTTTGAAGTATTTTTTGATCCTTGGCTAAATCCCCAGCACCAACACTTATAACTATTTTTTCTATACTAGGTATAAGCATAGGGTTTTTAATATCAAATTCTTTAGCTAAGGCTTCTTTTATGCTGTTATTATATTTTTCTTTCAATCTCATAATAAACTCCTAAACCTTTGCCACATTTGAAATGTCTATAGGCATTTCCTTATTAATAAAACCACCATTTGGCACTTTATCGCTAGGTTTTACTGCCTTTTTAGCTAATTTACAACCTTCTACTAAGACCTTATTTTTCTTTGGAAAAACAGCTAAAACCTTGCCGGTTTTGCCCTTATCATCACCTGCTATTATTTTTACTGTATCATTTTTCTTTATCTTAAGCTTCATTATAAAACCTCCGGAGCAAGTGAAACTATTTTCATGAAATTTGCATATCTTACTTCACGACCAACAGGTCCAAAGATACGAGTTCCAATAGGCTCTCTTTTGTTATCAAGTATAACGGCAGCATTCTCATCAAAACGAATCAAAGAACCATTTTCTCTGTGAATTTCTTTTTTTGTTCTAACTATCACAGCCTTTACAACTTGACCCTTTTTAACCTTGCCATTTGGTAGAGCTTTCTTAACAGATGCCACTATAACATCACCTATGGTAGCGTATCTTCTTTTACTACCTCCCAAAACCTTTATACACATAAGCTCTTTTGCGCCGCTATTATCAGCAACGGCTAGCCTTGTAAAACTTTGTATCATTACTCAACTCCTGTTGCTAACACGCTTTTTAACCTGAAAGCTTTTCTCTTTGATATAGGTCTGCACTCAAGCGCTATGACCGTATCTCCTACCTTTGCAGTGTTTTTTTCATCGTGGATAAGGTATTTTTTAAATCTTTTTACTATCTTTCTGTATCTTGGATGAACGACCTTTCTTTCCACGAGCACACTAAGCGTTTTGTCTCCACTTTTCTTAAGAACAATGCCCTGAATTTCTCTTTTAAATGCCATATCTTATCCTTGTTTTTTTAAAGCACTTATTGCTGTGCTTATCCTAGCAATATCTTTTCTAGTTTGCTTTACTTCTTGATTGTTTGTAAGTTGCATAGTCCTTAGTTTTTGTCTTAAAGTAAATAAAAGCAACTTTTTTTCCTTTAAAAGCTCGTTTAGTTCGCCTATATTTTTATCTTTTAAATCAATATATTTCATTTTGACTCTCTCTTGTAACAAACTTAGTTTTAAAAGGTAGCTTATGCATAGCTAAGGTCAAAGCTTGTTTAGCCATATCCTCACTAACACCAGCCATTTCATATATTATGCGACCCGGTTTTATATTCATAACCCATTCTTCAACCGCTGCCTTACCCTTACCCATACGAGTTTGCAAAGGTTTTTTAGTAAGCGGTTTATCAGGAAATACTCTAATCCAAGTTTTACCCTGTCTCTTAACAAAACGAGTTAAGGCAATACGAGCAGCTTCGATCTGTCTTGAATTTATACGTCCAGCCTCAGTAGCCTTTAAAGCATAGTCACCAAAGGTAAATTCAGTGCCTCTACTAGCATAGCCTCTGTTTCTACCTTTCATCATCTTTCTGTATTTTGTTTTTTTCGGCATTAACATCGTTATTTACCACCCTTTCCTCTGCTTCTTCTACTTTTTTTAGCAGGAGTATTTTCTTCTTCTGTTTTTTCGCTTTGCATACCTTTGTGTAAGACTTCTCCTTTGAAAATCCACACCTTAACTCCTATGTTTCCATAAGTAGTTCTAGCTTCAGCAAAACCATAATCTATCTTTGCTCTTAGAGTATGCAAAGGCACACGACCTTCTAGATACCATACTGTCCTAGCCATCTCAGCTCCGCCTAAACGACCAGATACAGATACCTTTATACCTTTTGCACCAGCTTTTTGTGCATTTTGTATAACCTTTTTCATAGCTCTTCTAAAGGATACTCTTTTTTCAAGTTGAGTAGCTACACTTTCTGCGGCGAGTTGGGCTGAGGCACCAGCCTTTCTTTCTTCTTTTATATTTATATTAATTTCTTTTTTTATAGTGTTTTGCAATTCTTTTTTGAGATTATCTACATCTGTGCCTTTTTTACCTATGATTATGCCGGGTCTAGCAGCAACAACTGTAACTCTGAGCTTTTTAGCTGTTCTTTCAACTAGAATTTGAGATATACCAGCATAGTAAAGTTTTCTTTTTAGAAAGGCTCTTATTTTGTAGTCTTCGCCTATGTTTTCTACCAAATTCGCCTTAGTAGGAAACCATCTTGATTCCCAGTTTCTATTTATACCTAGTCTTAAGCCAATTGGATTTACTTTTTGTCCCATACTACTCTTCCTTTTTCTTAGCTACTTTTTTAGTAGTGCTTTGTGCTTTTTTCTCATCTTTTGTATCCTTTTTTTCTTCTTTTTTAACTTCCACTAAGATGTGTGAGGTTGGCTTTCTTATGCGACTAGCACTACCTCTTGCTCTAGGTCTAAATCTTTTTAACACAGCACCAGCGTCTACTCTACAAGAGCTAACCACAACCTCATCGGCTTCAAAACCACCATTTGCAACCGCACTTGATATGGCGTTTGCTATGTATTTTGCACCCTTATTTGGGGTAAATTTTAAGGTTGCTAATGCTAACTCTGCATTCATGCCTTGAATTTGTCTTGCTATCAATCTTGCCTTGGTAGGAGATAATCTTATATATTTTATAAGTGCCTTACTCATATCTTCTCCTTATTTACCTATCTTTTTTTGCACTGAACCTTTGTGTCCTTTAAAGGTTCTAGTTGGTGCAAATTCGCCAAGTTTGTAGCCTATGTGATTTTCAGTTATATAAACAGGTATGAAACTTTTGCCATTATGCACATTAAATGTTAATCCTATCATATCAGGTAT
>CASFHJ010000032.1 GCA_949294425.1 uncultured Campylobacter sp. | reverse complement strand
TTTAAGCCCTCATCATCTAAAATTTTTCTAATCTTTTTTGAAAGCTCACATAAATCGCCAGAATCTATCCTAACTCCGTATTTTTTAAGCCTTGCTTTGTTTTCCTTAAAAATTTTTACAGCATTTACAAGTCCGCTTTTTAAGACATTGTAGGTATCTATTAAAAAGATAGGATTTTGTGGATAAAGTTCAAAATACTTTCTAAAAGCCTCTTCCTCGCTATCAAACATCTGCACCCAAGAATGCGCCATAGTGCCTGAAACTGGGATCTTATATAGCTTAGCAGCCAAGGTGCAAGAGCTAGCATCAACCCCTCCTAAATAAGCAGCCCTTGCTCCACTTAAGGCAGCATCAACTCCTTGTGCTCTTCTGGCTCCAAATTCTAAGACTAGTCTTTTTTGTGCTGCTCTTACTATGCGGTTTGCCTTTGTGGCTATTAGGCTTTGATGATTTATGCTAAGTAAGATAAAGCTTTCAAGTATCTGTGCTTGTGAGGCTCTAGCTCTTATAGTTAAGATAGGCTCATTTGCAAAGACTATCTCGCCCTCTCTTACGCTATAAATATCACCATCAAAGCTAAAATTTAAAAGATAGTTTAAAAAATCCTCATCAAAAATATTTTGCTTACGTAGATAGTCTATGTCGCTTTTTGTAAATTTTAAATTTTTTATGTATTTTACTATGGAGCTAATCCCAGAGGCTATTACAAAAGAGCCTTCATCTGGGATCTTTCTAAAAAAAACATCAAAATAAGAAATTTTATCCTCATTTTTAAAATAACCATTGCTCATGGTAAATTCATAAAAATCGCAAAGTAAGGATAAATTTCTAAGCACTTTAAACCCTAAAAATCATCAAAAGAAATACTACCTTTTGAGTAGTTTGTAACCTTGCTTTCAAAGAAATTACTTCTTTGATCATTAAACCTAGCAAAGTCATCTACCCATTTTATCGGGTGTTTTGCATTATAAATTCTATCTAAATTTATAGCTACTAGTCTTTGGTCTATTAGATAGTGTATGTATTCTTCTATTATATCATCTGTAAAGCCCATGATTTGATTTTGAGTGATGTATTTACCCCATTTTATTTCAAGCTCTCCAGCCCTTTTAAACATATCATAAATTTTATTTACATTTGTTTCATTAAACAAATCAGGTCTTTCTTTTCTGGTGGAATTTATCATATTTTGAAATAAAAGCAAATGAGTTATCTCATCTCTTTGTATAAATCTTATCATCTGTGCTGAACCAAGCATTTTTCCAGCCCTTGCAAGTGCGTATATGGCTGTAAAACCGCTATAAAAATAAACGCCTTCTAAAATTTGATTTGCAACCATGGCTAGTAAAAGACTATCATCATTTACTCCCTGTGCCAACTCCTCATAAACATTTGAAATGAAGTCATTTTTTTCTCTTAGAGTTTCATCATGCTTTTCCATTTCATAGATCAAGTCTGTATTATCACAAATAGCTTCAACCATAACCGCATAAGACTTTGAGTGGTTTGCCTCCTCATAAGCCTGTCTTGCTAGTATGGCGTTGATTTCTGGTGCTGTTATGTAAGGATTTATATTATCTATAAGATTATTTGTTTGAAAACTATCCATAGAGATAAGCTGAGACCAAACTAAATCATACATTCTTTTTTCAGCACTGGTTAAATTCGCCTTGTAATCAAGCACGTCCTTAGTGGTATCAACTTCCTTTGGAAACCAAGTGTTTGCCTCCATTATATCCCAAAGTTTCAAAGCCCAAGTGTATTTAGCCTTTGTGAAATTTAGGATTCCGTGAGGATTGCCGTTGAAAACCTTTCTTTCATTTAAATTCTCTTCTGAGTTTGGATTATAAACTCTTTTTCTTTCCATTATTTCTCCTTATGAATTTTATTAACTATATAACTAGAACTAAGTATATCATGTATCATCAAACCATCTCTTCTAAAAAAGCTGCTAAAAAGCCCTATAACTATGCCTAAAGAAAAGATGAATAAAAAATACCTGTAAAGTGATCTTAAAAAGCTAAGTTTTGTGCCCTTTTCTCTGTCTATTAAATAAAGATCATAAGCCTTTAAACCCGGACTTTGTGCCTTTAAAGCAAAGAAAATAGCCTGTAAAAGCCCAAAGGATATGGAGCAAAGAAAGATCACATTTTGATTTTGCAAAAAAGCCTCCTTTGAACCCAGTAAAAAATACGAAAGATAAAGTATGGGAACATAGATTAAAAAAATATCTATCACAAAGGCTTTAAACCTATCAAAGCGACTTGCTATCTTAGCTTTTTCTTTCATTTAATTTCCTCTAGAGCCGGGTTTTATAGCTTCAGAACCACTTTTACAAAGGGGACAAAGCTCCTTTTCGTAAAGCTCAAAATCAAAATTTGCCAAGGCAAAACAAGGCAGAGTGCTTGGAAGCTTGGCATTATCCCTTGCCTTAGTATTTAAATTTGTAACGGCACAAAAACCGCGATTTGCCAAGGCTGCAAAACCAAGCACCACTCCACCAAGACTTTCTATAAGCTTTGCACTTTCAAGCGCAGAGCCTCCTGTGGTTATAATATCCTCACAGATCAAAAATCTCTCCGATTTTTTTACCTCAAAGCCCCTTCTTAAACTCATCACAGAATTTACTCTTTCAGTAAAGATAAAGGGCTTGTCTAAGGCTCTGGCTAACTCATAACCAGCTAAAATTCCACCAAGAGCTGGGGAGCAAATTTTATCTACTTCTAAGCCGTAGCTTTTGATAATATCTGCTAAATTCTTACACAAAAGCTCTGCATTTTTTGGGTTTTCAAGCACCTTTGCACTTTGTAAATAAAAGGCTGAGTGTTTGCCAGAACTTAACAAAAAATGTCCCTGCAAAAAGGCATCACAAGACTTGTAAAGCTCTTCTATATTCATACCTTTAAAAGCTCGCTTTCTTTATTTTTTAATATATCATCTATCTTATTTATATAAGTATCTGTAAGCTTTTGAACCTCATCAAAAGCCTTTTTTACCTCATCTTCTGATATGCTTTTATCCTTTTCTAGCTTTTTTACAGAATCATTTGCATCTTTTCTTATGTTTCTTACCGCAACCTTAGCCTTTTCGCTCATAGCCTTTGCATGTTTTACATTTTCTTGCCTTTGCTCACTTGTCATAGGCGGAAAAAAAAGCTTTATGCTCTCTCCGTCATTATTTGGATTTACCCCTATATTTGCCTGTGCTATAGCACTTTCTATAGCTTTTAGCATAGTTTTTTCCCAAGGACTTATAGATATGGTAGAAGCATCGCTTGCAAGTATGGTAGCTACTTGGTTAAGTGGGGTTTGAGTGCCATAATAATCAACACTTATATTATCAAGTATCTTTGTATTTACCTTGCCTGTTCTTAGGGTAGAAAAGTCTTTTTTAAGGCTCTCTAGGCTTTTTTCACTCTGAGCTTTTTGCTTTTCATAAATTTCATTTAACATAAACTTCCTTTACTTAGTATTATTTGTCTCTGTAGGGGCAAATAAAGGTGCTGAGGGCGGAGCCTTTGACTCTGTGCTTAAATTCTCTTCTATGCTAGGTATTAAAGAAAAGGCTCTTTCAGCTACTGAATTAGCATTTGCCCTTGTATTGTAAATATAGCTTAGACTTATGGTATTTGCTATTAAAAGTAAACCTAGTATAAATGTAGCCTTAGCTAAAAAGCCACTAGCTCCCTTAGCGCCAAAGAGGCTTTCATTGCTTCCACTATATGCACCAAGCCCTATGCTAGAGCTTTTCTGTAACAAAACAGCTACGCAAATAGCACAAACTAAAATGCACTGAAAAACTATAAACAAAGTAATCATTTATCTTCCTCGTATAAATAAAACTTTAAAGAGACAATTCTAGCTTAAAAAAGTTGATAAAAAATTGAAAAATGAAATTTTTACTTATATTTTTTTAAGGCTCTAAAAATTAGAGCCTAGTGTTTATTCTCTATTTGTAAGACCTAGAATTTGTAGTAAAGATGTGAAAAGATTGTAAAAGTCTAAGTAAAGAGCTACAGCACCTTCAATAGGTGTTTCATAATTTCCTCTTATGATGTTTTGAGTATCATAAAGTATGTAAAATGAAAACAATATAGCACCCACACTAGCTATACAAAGCTGTAAGATTGGGCTTTGAAAAAATAAATTAAACAAAGAAGCACAAACTACAACTATAAGCACTATAAAAAGCATTTTTCCCATAGTAGTAAAATCTCTTTTTGTATTCATAGCAAAAATGCTTAAAGCACCAAAGGCAACCGCTGTTAAGGCAAAGGCTTGAGCCACTATACTAGCACCTGATGGCATAGCTAAAACCGAGCTTAAAAGAGGTGTTAAGGCTAAACCGGTGCAAAAGGTAAAGGCGAAAAGTAATATTAAATTTAAAGGACCCTCTATTTTCTTAGCTAAGAGAGCAAATAAAAGCACTAGAGTTATACCAAAGAGGACTAAAACAGGAACTATGCCTCTTATATACGGCGTAAGAGCAACTATACCCACGTAAGCACCAGCACTACCAGCAAGAAGAGATGCTGCAAAGAGCTGATAAGTTTGTTTTATAAAAGTGCTTAAGGCACTAGAAACGTATCTACTTTCACTTTGAGACTTAGTATAGTCTCTATCATAAAGACTCATCTTATCCTCCAAAATTTTTTTTGCATTACTTTACCTTAAAATAATAAATAAAAATTAATAAAAGCTCTAAAAAATAAAAGTAAATTTTTGTTATAATTTATGCAAAAATCACTGGAGTTTTTATGCAAAGCATTGTAAAAAAGGGTGCTGTTAAATTTATGCAAGAAAATTTTAAAGAGCACAAAAAACTCTTTAAGGATCTAAGAAATAAACAAGATCCTCATACGCTTTTTATAGGTTGTTCTGATTCTAGGGTTTTGCCAAATTTGATCACAAATACAGGTCCAGGAGAGCTTTTTGTAGTAAGAAATATAGCAAATATAGTGCCTCCTTACAGGGTTGGGACTGATTATTTAGCTACTACCTCAGCCATAGAATATGCCATAAGTAAGCTTAAGGTAAAAAACATAATAGTATGTGGGCATAGTAACTGCGGCGGTTGTGCTGCTTTGTATGATGACTTAGAGGATAGTTTAAATGTAAAAAAATGGCTAAGTATTTTAGCTGATATAAAAGAGGAAGTTTTAAGTCTTAATGTGGCAAGAGATGATGAGGCTATGAGATCTTGGTTAACTGAAAAGATGAATGTTATAAACTCTCTTGATAACTTGCTTAGCTATCCGGGAGTAGAGCAAGCTTTTTTGGAAAAAAAACTAGAGCTTCATGCTTGGTATTACATAATACAAACTGGCGAAATTTATGAGTATTCTTTTGATGAAAAGAATTTCGTGCTTATACAAAGTTAGGATCTATATGAGAATTTTTTTATCTTTATTTTTCTTATTTTCACTCTCTTTTTGCAATGAGTTTAGCTTTTATGAAGAGCTTAAAAATTTCATAAATATAAATCAAAAACTAGATGAATATAACATAAAAAGCGATAATAATGACTCTATTTTTAGCAAGGAAAAAAAAGAGCTAAAGGCTGCTAAAGAGGATATATTAAACTCCTTGCCGTATTTAATTGCTACGGATAAAAACATAAGCTTAAATTTAAGTTCTAAAAATACTGATGGAAATTTATTTTTAAAGCTAAATTCAGATCTTGATAATAATTTTTACAAAGCCATCTTTTCTTTACAAGAGCTTTTTTTAAAAAATGCCACTTATAAGGATATGAAAAACCTACTTCAAAAAGCTATCTTATCAAATGATGCTGATCTAAGCTCTTATGAAAATTCGCATGAAAAAGGCTTAAATGAGGAGCTTAAAAAGCTAGAAAATAAGATAAAATCCTATGATGAAATTCTAAGCTTTTTAAGAGATAATGCCAAGTCCTTTGAAAATGATTTGTTTTTTTCAAGCCTAAAACTAGATAGTCTCATATCTTATATAAATTCATTCTTTTCTTTTGGCTATGTAAATGTGGGAAAGATAGTGATATGTATAGGAGTTTTGCTATTTTTTGACGTGCTTAAGGGCATTTTACCAAATTTTATCTATCTTGTTTTACTACAAATCTTTTTTAAAGAAAAATTAAAAGACAAGGAAAAAAGAAAGGAATTAAAAGAGATTTTTGTAGACAAAAATAAAAAGATTGTAAGGCTTATTTTATTTGTTTACTCTCTTGGAATTTGTGTAAATATAATCTATTATCCAGCACCTATAGATCTTGACTTAAGCTTGGTATTTTACCTGCTATACACAGCTCTTTTTACTTGGCTTATCTTAGGCTTATTAGATAGCTATGGAATAATACTTCTTGCTAAATTAGCCAAAAAAAGTGGCAAAAAAGAAGTGGCAAATTTAGTGATTAAAATTTTATATTTTTTCATAATCATACTAGCCACACTTTTTATACTGGCTAAGCTTGGTTTTAATGTTTCTGCCATTATAGCTTCTCTTGGTATAGGAGGACTTGCTGTGGCTTTGGCTGCTAAGGATATAATAGCAAATTTCTTTTCCTCTTTGATACTTTCATTTGATGATAGTTTTAATCAAGGAGACTGGGTTGAAATAGGCTCTGTAAAAGGAAATATAGTAGAAACAGGGCTTAGAAAAACTAGCATAAGAACCTTTGACAATGCCTTAATATTTTTGCCAAATTCAACTATATTAAATTCTAACATAAAAAACTATAGCAAAAGAAAGATGGGAAGACAGGTAAAACTTTCTCTAGCTCTTACTTATGATTCTAGTGCAAAACAGCTTGAAGATCTGATTAAAGACTTGCAGGATTATCTTAAAGAAAGTCGCCTAGTAGCACAAGATGATGATGGGGCAATGAAATACGGGGATTACCGCTTAAAATATAAGCAAAACTTTGTCTCGATAGATGATTTAGAAGGATATAAAAAGTCTTTTTATGTGTATTTAAGTGATTTTAAGGATAGCTCTATAAACGTAGATCTTGACTTTTACATAAAAGCCATAGATAGGCAAAGCTTTGTAAAGGCTAAGGAAAAAATTATGCTTGATATAATGCTCATGGTAGAAAAACACAAGCTAAGCTTTGCCTTTCCTAGCATAAGCCTTTACACCCAAAAGCAAGGGTGATCCTTGCTCTAGTAGGCTTGTTTGTGGCATTTTACCTCTATTTTTGAAGCTCTTGGCATTTCATTTGTATTTGAAATATACCCCTTGACCTCAGCGTGTCTTCCAACCTTTAAATCGTAAAAATCGCCATCATCAAAGATATTATCAGTGCCAAACCAACCGCAATCATCAAGCTCTATCCTAGTGCTTGGCAAAACCTTAACCTCTACAGGTCCACTATACACAGTATCTATAACTATGGTCTTTGTATCATCTTTTACCTCTAAGATAGATCCTTGCAAGATACTATCAGCTGCTGCAAAGCTTGAAAGTGTAGCCACAAGTGCCAAAGATAGACTTGTTTTTTTAAGTAACTTTTTCATAGGAAACTCCTTGATTTAATTTTATGAAAGTATATAAAAAGGAAGTGAAGCAAAAGTGAAATTTATCTTTTTAAAATTAAGCAAATTCATCTTTTAACTTTTTAAATTCATTTCTTAAAAGTTCACAAAGTTCGCCCAGATCCTTGCCACAAATCCTAGTTTGTGCTATGGTGGTTATAAAATTTGTATCTCCAAAATACCTAGGCACAAGATGATAATGCAAATGACTTGGTATACCAGCTCCTGCAACATCGCTTAAATTCATTCCTAAATTTACGCCACCTGCGTTTAAGCTCTTTCTTAAGATAAGCTCTCCTCTTTTTACAAGCAAACTCATCTCAAGCCAGCTCTCTTGGCTTAAATCTTTTAAATTTGCAATATGCTCATATGGTATAACCATGAAATGTCCCGGGGTGTATGGGTAAAGATTCATTATGCAGTAACAAAACTTAGCCCTAAAAATCACGCCCTTTGCCTCGTCCTCTTCTTCTTTTATATCACAAATAGGACAAGTTTTTATCTTTTGACTGAAATACTTAGCTCTGTGTGGGGAATGTAAAACTTGCATTCTTACCTCTTTACAAAGTTACTAAGCTCTTTGAAAATATCTTTTTGCCTCATAAAATACTCTCCTATCAAAAAAGCATCAATACCAAAATCATCAAGCTCAAGTAGAATTTTTTTATCATCAAGCCCACTTTCAGCCACCTTTATAATGTCTTTTGGCATGTTTTCAAAAAGCTTAAAAGCTAGGCTCATATCCATAGTAAAATCATCTAAATTTCTATGATTTACCCCAATTATCTTAGCGTCAGCAAAAAAAACTTTTTCAAGCTCTTTTTCCTCGTGTATCTCAAATAAAAGCTCTAAATTTAAAGATCTTGCAAAATTTGCTAATCTTTTAAGCTCTTCTTTTGAAAGGGATCTAGCTATAAGCAAACAAAAATCAGCCCCGGCATTAAAGCTTTCTAAAATTTGATACTCATCAAAGATGAAATCCTTTCTTAAAAGAGGAAGTTTTGTATTTTTACTAAGCTCTGAAAGATAAGATAAATCCCCCTTAAAAAAATGAGGCTCTGTAAGCACTGATATAGCCGCTGCTTCAGCTTTTTCATACTGACTTGCTAGATCTAAGATCTTAAAATCCTCTCTTATAATGCCCTTGCTAGGACTTGCCTTTTTAAGCTCTGCTATGATATTTAATCTTTTATCACTTTTTTTTAAACTAGCTTTTACATCTTTAAAAGATCTTTTAGGCATTGATTTTTCTAAATCCTTGTAAGAAAGTCTTTCTTTTTTTATTCTTAAACTTTCTTTATTTTTAGCAAAAATTTCATCTAAGATCATTACCTAAGTCCTAAGCAAGAATTTATAGCTCTTATATGCTCTTTGTATTCATCAGAATTTGCCATCTGCCCTTTTTCGTCATACTTAAGGGCTTCTTGCATTAAAGTTAGGGCGTCCTTGCACTTACCCTGCTTATAATAACCCCAAGCTAAGGAGTCCAAATAATACACATTTTTAGGCTCTTCTTTTAGGGCTAAATTTACTAAATTTATCCCCTTTTTTATATCTATATCATGGTCTATAAGCAAGTAACCATAAAAATTTAGTATATGTGCCTTGCTATTTTGACTTACGGACTTATCAAATTTTTGCACTACTAGCCTTAAATTCTGCTCATCTAGAGTATTTTTTTCTAGCATATTTTCATAATCCATTATGGCTGAAGCACTTAAAAAGTCCTTATTTTTTGTTTGCTTATAAAGCCTGTTTGCAAAAATATTCGCAGTCTCATAATCCTTCATCACTCTAAAGATATAATAAAGCGGCAAAGGATCATTTTCCAAATAAGCATAAAGATCCTTATAAATAAAATCTTTTTTCCCAAGCTCATAATAAAGCGATATTACACTTACTAAAAACTGGGGATTAGAGCTAAGCTCATAAAGCTGAAGTGAGGTATCTCTAAAGCCTTTTAAATTCTTTTCATTTGCGTAAAGTATGGCAAGTCTAGAACAAACTAACATGGTGCATTTGTCCTTATTTTCTTTTATAAAATC
>CASFHJ010000031.1 GCA_949294425.1 uncultured Campylobacter sp. | reverse complement strand
ACCTCTAAGCTCTTTTGTGCTCCGCTTAACTTTGCTTCGGCAGCTTTTATAAGCTCTACGTTATTACTTGTTTTTGCTTTTTCTAATTCTGCGTTTGCTAGATTAAGTTCTTTTTGTCTAAGATCAACAACAGACTTTGCAAAGCTTATATCCTCCTCAGCAAAGTTAAAATTTGCAGGGGATACGTGAGGCTTCATAACAGAATGCGCGTAAGGCTCAACTCCCCAATAAACCAAGGCTGTAAAACAGGCTACAACTAAAAATATCTTAAATTCTCTCATCATTAACCCCTTTTGTTTTCAGCTCTTGTTATTATAGGTAAAACCACTATCAATAGCAATAAAAATACTATGGAGGCAAAGAAGCCAACCCAAGCATTTACGCCTGTTGGAGGTAGTTTTCCATAAACTGTTAGCACTATCATATCTATAAGTAAGAGCCAAAACCATATAAAGAATTTAGGCCTATGATGTGCTGGTTTTACCACATCACTTCTATCTAACCATGGGAGTAAGAAAAAGATAATCTGTGCTATACCAAAGGCTACTAAACCTATATCAAAGGCTGATATTTTTAAGCCAAAAAGATTTATATCAAAGAAAAATCCTCTTAAAACCTCATAAGACCATAAGAAATACCATTCAGGATATATATGAGCTGGAGTTTGTAGGGCATTTGCAGGGTCAAAATTTATAGGATCCATTGCAAAATTAAATTTAAAGCAAACCAAATAGAAAAAGAAGATCATAAAGATACAAATATACATAAAGTCTTTGGATAAGAAAGCTGGCCAAAAAGGTATAACCTTTGAACTCTTTGTATCGCCTTTTTTATATTTTTCAGCCTCTATGTCAAAGTCTATTTCTTCTGCTATTTCATTATTTACATGAGGAATTCTAAGAGCATAGAAGTGAAGAGCTATTACCATTATTATAACTATAGGAAGTAAGCACACGTGAAGCATAAAAAATCTTGTCAAGGTAGGATCAGATACAGCATAATCGCCTCTTATCCATATAACAAGCTCATCGCCTATAAAAGGAACTCCGCCAAAAAGATTAGTTATAACTTGAGCTGCCCAAAAACTCATTTGTCCCCAAGGAAGCATATAGCCACTGAAAGCTTCTGCAGAAAAAAGCACAAAAAGAAGCATACCACTTATCCATATCATCTCCCTGCCTTTTTTATAAGAACCATAATATATAGCAGTAAACATGTGTATGTAGATGATTAAAAATATTACAGAGGCAGCAACTCCGTGCATATGTCTCCAAAGCCAACCATATTCAACTTCTTGCATGATGGTTTTATTTACACTATCAAAGGCTAGTGCAGCGTCTGGTTTGTAATACATAAGCAAAAATAAACCACTTATAAAAAGTATAGTAAAAAGAACGCTTAAAATAACACCCATAGCCCATAAAAAATTTATTTGCTTAGGTATCCAATACTCGACCATTAAGACATTTGCTAGTTTTTTAACCGCTAGTCTTTGATCCAGCCAGTCTATAAGTCCTTCTGCTTTTCTAATCTCTGCCATATTAAGCCTCCGCTATCATTTTTTGGTACTCAGGACCTTCTTCACCCAATACAAGCTTGGTGCCATCTATTTTAAATGGAGGTATATCAAGAGGTCTAGGAGGTGGTCCAAAGGTATTTATACCATCTGCATCAAATTCCCCGCCATGACAGGCACATTTAAATTTTTGTTCACTTGCTGAAAAAGCAGGTATACAGCCTAGGTGGGTGCAAAGTCCTATTAAAACTACATATGGAGAATTATCTATACTAATCTCTCTTTTTGGATTTTCAGGCATTTGAGAGCTTTTTTTTAGAATAAATATAGGCTTTTTACGCCATTCTATAGTCCTTAATTCACCTTCTTGCATAGATGATAAATCAACCGTTGTAAATCCAGCAGCCCTAACACTAGGAAGCGGGTCCCAGGTTTTTTTCATAGCAACAAGTGAAAAAACTCCGCCAACAGCAGCCACTGTGCCAAATGCAAAGCCTAT
>CASFHJ010000030.1 GCA_949294425.1 uncultured Campylobacter sp. | reverse complement strand
CTCAATCTCCAAAAAATTACCTTTTTTTATGCCGAATATTCACAAAAAAACTTCAAACTTAACTTAGAGCGTATCCAAAGAATCTTGGAAAATTCCTGCGAACAATGCGGACGAATCACGCTTTTAGAAATTGAAGTTTTGGAAAATCTGCAAGAGGTTTTGGAAAAATACCCAAATGCTGGGATTTTGGACTTTGGGGGAGAGGAACTAAAATGTAGCCTAGAGATTCCTATTTTGATTGGCACAGAGGGAGGATTTAGCCCAAAAGAAAGGGAAGCACTAAAAAACAATCCCAAATACACCGCCACTTCCTGCAATATCTTGCGTAGTGAAACTGCCGCAATTTATGCAATAGCGAGAATTTTATAACCCTTTAATCCTCTCTGCTACTTTCATTCCACTTAAAAAACTTTGATCACTCCACAAATAGTCCCATTCCCCAAACCTACCACAAGTGAGAATGTCTTTTGATTCTACAAAATTCAAAACCACTTCTCTTGATTCTTCCATTCCATGCGTGAAAATAACATTCCCAAAAGGCCAAATCCTAAAATCCTCACAAACAATATCACTAGACTTACAAATCCCCATTTCTACAAACTTTTCTTTCACATGGCTAATGAGATAGTTTGGGATATCTTTTTGTTCCCCTATCATCGACTCTAAAGGCTTGAGTTTAGAAAAATAAATCTCTGCTTGTAGGCTTGAACAGCCATCTGGGGCATTACTAGGGCTTTTACAAGAAGGGCTATGCACTCTTGCAAAAAGCTTATCCTCATCATACACATAAAACCACAAATTTTTTGGAATATCTGCACTGCCAAAGCCAAAAGACACCAAAGCTACTGAAGTTGCATGCAAATTAGAAGCTTGCTCTTTAATGTGTTGTGGTGCATCTACAATGAGATTTGCCATAAGTGGTAATGGCAATGTCGATACCAATTTGTTATATTGTGTTTTGGTGCCATCTTGACAAATAATTTCTTTATTTTTAGGATCAATCTCAATCACTTCTTTATTATAAGTAATCTCTATACCCTCCATCAAATCTTTGAAAAAAGAGCGATATTGCCCCTCTTTGGGATAACGCATCTCTTTGGCATAATAAGTTACTGGTGTATCCTCACTCATCGCTCCAAACAAAATCTCCTCTGTATTGGGAATATAAAATCTTGGGCCCACAAAGACAGGATTCACACTCAAATCCTCTGCTTCTGCTGTCCAATATTTACGAGTATAAGCAAAAGGGAAATTTTCTGCAAAAAAATTGCCATACTGCACCTTAAGCCACTCTGCAAAATTCTTAATATTCTCCTTTTTATTACTATTTTGAAGCATGTCTTTTATGACTTTTACTTTTGTATCTGCTGGAAGAGCATAGAGATTATTTTGTACTGGGTGCTTTAGCCAAATATTTTGATAATAATTTTCAGGATCTGGAATATGTCTATAAGGCTTACTTGAATTTTGAAAGAAATCTTGCACATACTTATCACTAGCAAAGGACAAATGCGGTGCTATATCAAACCAAAATTTACCTCGAGGGGAATCCACATAAAATCCCCCACACAAACCTCCCCATTCCCCACTTTTTTCATAGACTACAACTTGACTATTAGGGTATTTTTTCTTAATATGATAAGCAGCTGATAAACCTGCAACCCCACCCCCCATCACGACAACATCGATTTTATGTTTCATAAATATCCTCAAAAGTTAAGAATTATAAAGATAAATTTATATCAAAAATCCTCTTTAAGCATTCTAAATCCCTCCTCCAAACTTATCTTTTGTTCCCAGTTAGGTAAGGTTTCTCCTCCTTCCCAAGGTAAAGTTATTTCAAGTTCTCTTTTTTCTCTTGCTCCCCATTTTATGTTTAGTTTTTTACCTAAAATCCTTTCATAAGTTTCTATCACTTCTTTTAATGTTTTTCTTTCTTTACCTTTTAAAGAAAAGATCTTATCTTTGCAAAATTCTGGGTCTTTTTGTATAAGCTCTATAAGAGAGTCAAAGCCATTTACAACATCATAAACATGAGAATAATCAACTATTTGAGAACCATCACTCATTTTTAATTCCTCATTTGTCTTTGAAATTTTATTTAGATAAGAAAAGAGGTATTTAGTGTCGTGAGGTCCATAAATATTATAAAGGAGTAAATTTGCAAAAATCTTTTTTGAAATAAGTGAGTAATAATATATTATATCCTCAAAAGCTTTTTTTATAGCCGCATACAAAGTGAATGGGCGGTAGTTTATGCAGTTACAATAAGAACCAAAGGTAGCAGCATTGATAAAAAATAAAGTTTCCTGCTTAAGCATTTCCTCTATAATATAACCACCAAACAAAACATTAGCGTTTAGTAGCTTTTTTAAATCTGTGATGGGTTCATTTGTCGATTGTACCAAAGATGCCAAATGCACTACCCCATCAATCTTTTCATTTTCAAATACTCTTTGTATAGACTCTATACTTTCATCATATCTATAAATTTTACAAAATTTATCTATCTTTGAAACATTACTACTTTGTCTAACCAAGGCTATGATTTCATACTTTTTATGTAAATTTAAAACAAAATTTGTGCCTACAAATCCTGTTGCCCCTGTGAGTAGGATTTTTAACTTTGGATTTTGCATTATGCAACCTCCAAAGTTTTGTTAAGTGAATTTTGTAGGGAAAGTAAATTATTTTCTAAAAATGTTAAAGGGCCCGCCGCGGTGTGTGTTAGGGGGGGTTTGGGTTGGATTTTTTTTGGTGGTGGTTGGGTTTTGTTTGGTTTGTTTTTTGGTAGGTTGT
>CASFHJ010000029.1 GCA_949294425.1 uncultured Campylobacter sp. | reverse complement strand
ATCATTTAGCAAGTTTGCTAAAGCCTCATCTTGCCTTTGTTTTGGGCTTACTTTTATCTCATTTATGCTCTGGGCTTTATAGCCTAGTATTTTATTTACTATCATCTTAAAGATATTTTCAATTACTGGGCTTTGACCTCTATTTCTAATTATAGCTAAAGTGCGAGAGTCAAGCTGGTCCCCGTGATAATACCTTAAAGCCTCTTTGTATTCTTTTAAAGATAAAGAGTTATACTCTAAATCAGCCTTAAACATATCCTTTAAAAGATCTATGCTTAGCATTATCTTAATGCCTTAGGCAAAGTAAGAAAGCCTCCATACCTAAACCTATATTTACTCTGCTGTTCTTTGTGAGGAAGTCCATGAAAATTTCCTAAAAATTGCGAGGCTAAAGCTGTGTCTCCCATTAACTTATACATATTTAGCGTATCTGTCATCTCTTTTGCATTTCCAAGTCTTAAGCCCTTTGTTTGTTCGCTTATAAAACCTGTTCTTGCCTTTGTGTTGGCTGTTTCAGCCTTTAACTTAGCATCTAAATTCTCAGTCGTGATTTCAGCCTGTTTTAAAGCTTCATCTGCCATATCGTTTTGATTTTGTATTTCTTTATTTACATTATCCGCTTTTGCCTGTGCTATAGTATTTAAATAGCTTTGATACTCATTTTTCTTTTTTTTATAATCCCTATCCTCTTTTAAAAAATCATAATTTATAAGTGTTTTTGAAAGATCAGAAAAACCTTCCTTAAAGCCCTGTCTTCTGTTTTCATTTGCTAAGATTAGATTTTTACTTGCTTCATTTACTAAAGCAAGAGCCTTACTTCCTGCTGATATATCCATCTTTACTCCTCATTTAGCTCTTTTATTTTTTCTATATTTACCACGCATTTTTTATAAAGCAAAAAGAGGCTAGAATAAGCATTTATTATGTCTATCTCACTTTCAACCACAGGTTTTTCAAATTCATCTATGCTAAGTAAATCGCTAGGTATCTTAGTCTTTTGAAAATGCAAAGAATTTACTAGCCTAGTCTCGCTCGAACAAGCCATCAAGCATAAGGTTAAAAAGCTTAGTGATGTTATTTTCATTGCTTTCATATACTTTTTGCTTAACATATTCTACCTTTCTTTGCAAAAGCTCTTTTTTTTCACTAGCTAAACTTAAAGCTTTTAATTCTTTTTCATGCCTTTTTATAAGCTCTTCATTTGCTCTTTTTAAGCTCTCATTAGCATTTAAGGCTAGTTCTAGGCTTTGCTTTGTCTTTTCAAGCTCATTTTTACTAGCCTTTAAAGCATAAAATAGGCTTAGAACTAAGCCTAAAAGCAAAGTAAGCGCTAAAAAAGCTATCTTTTTAAGCATTTTTAAAACTCATTTTTTATAACTAGTTCTATCTTGCTTAAGTCCTCATCTTTTAAAAGATCATAAAAGTCCTTACAAGCCTTGCGTGAGTTTGTTATAGAATTATTTGCCTTTCCGCTTCCAAGCAAGATACAACCCGCAGTATGTTTATCAGTATTTCCCCAGTGTATGAGTATGGCTCTTTTTGCAGCTACCTTATCATTATAAACGCAAATCATCTTTTCATTTTTTCTTTTGGTTAGCTCTCTAAGTATGTTTTCAAAAGAGCTGGGGCTATGCCTTTTAAGCTTATATGTATCAGGCGGGATTCTTAAATCCTTGTTTGCTTCTAAGCCTTCCTCCTTATTTTCTAAGGTAAAGCACTCAAAAAGCTTTTTACCCTTATCATCTATAAGCTCAAGTTTGCCTATTACGCTTGTTCTTTCTTCATAAAGTCTTTTTATTTTTATTTTCATTTTAAAGCCTTTTTTTATTTTAATTTTTGCAAAAATCCCTTTTTTTAAAAAGGGTTAAAAAGAGCTTTCCTCAAAAAGAGCTCTTAAATAGCCTTGATATTCTTCTTCTAAAAGCCTTTCTATCTTTGCATAGTCTTTATCCTCCTTTTTTGGATATTCTAAAAAGCCGTGCTTAGAAAAGTCATCAAAAAGCTTAAGTAAGCTTTTATCTTCCAAAAAGCTTATAAATTCTTTGTTTTTGTAGCCTGTGAATTTATTGTAGTCTTTCATTTGAAAAATAAAGCCCTCTTTTTTTGTGCTTAGATCTATCTTTGCATTTTTTCTATCTATTATTGCACCAGTAGCTAAGCCTTTGCCATTTAGCACTACCTTATAAGGCATATCAACCTTAGCAAAGATAAAATAGCTATTTTTTCGCACAAAAAAGCTTAAAACCGCCTCCTTAAAACTTTTGTAATTAGGATACATGGAAATAAAAACGTCCTTATCAATGCTATCTGTTTTTTTCTCAGGATAAGTAGCAAAAAAACCTAAATTTTCATCATTTTCACCCAAAAAAGCGTAAATAGGCTTTAGATAAACTTTAAAATTAGTTATATAATAAAAAGGATTTAAGACAGAATCATTATTATTATCTCTTAGCAAATAATAACACTGCCCTAAAAACACGCTTTCAAAGCACATTTGTAGCATTGATGAGTAAAAAAGCACCTTTTCGCTAAGTGGCATTTTTTCATCTTCTAAATACTGCTTTGTTCTTTCATATATTTCTAGATCTATTTGTTCGCTCTCATCTTTTTCATACTCAGGCGTTTTAAAATCCTCTAAGCTTAAATACCTAGTGTAAGTCATAAGTCCCTTGTTATAAGCTCTATTTTTATGCAAAAAATCAAGCTGACAAAGATTAGACATAAAGGGCTTCATTGATTTTTCTTTTAGCCTTTCGTAAGCATAGTTTATAAAATTACCATCTGAAACTCCTATGCCAAAGCCACTTTTAATCAAAGCTGAAAAGCCTTGTGTGGTTTTTAAAGCCCTTGCACTATAAGAGTTCATTATTATGTTTTGTTGTTCTTTAAACTCTAGCCCTTTTGCATTTGGAAAGGGATTATTTAAGACTTTATTAAAAAAATTACTTCCTCCTGCTAAATCAGAGCCTTTTGTATTTGCTAAATACTTGCTTATTTCATCTTTTTTCACGCCCTCTCCTAAAATGCCCTTGTTTACATCAGCAGGTATTACAGGGCTAAAACCACTATCAAGCCCAGCTAAGCCATGCTTATAAACAGAGCCATTTGCAAAAATTTCATAAGGAGTATAGATTAAATAAGAGCTTAAAATATCATCATTTCTTCCCCTTTGCTCTTTTGCTTCATTATTTAAAGAAAGAGCAAATTTTTTATGCTCTTCTTGCAAGGTGCTTAGGCTTTTTGAAAAGATGATAGCCTCATTTATTGAAGAGCTTACAAAGCTAACAGCTGATACCACGCCCAAAGTTATAGCTATAAGCATGGGAAGTCCAAAGGGATTTAAGATGGATAAGACTATGCCAAGTGCAAAGAGTAAGATTTTGCCACTTGTTATGGAGTTTACAAGCCAACCTAAAAAGCCTCTTTGTGCCATAACATAGCCATAATCCTGGGAGGCTCTTTGAAAAATATCCTCGCTTAAAGAGATCCTTAAATCATACTGAGTAATGATTCTTGCATACTCATTTAAGGCTTTGTTTTTAAATTTATTTATCCTTGCTTTTAAAAGAGCTCTTTTTAAGGAAAAAGCCATTTAAAATCTACTAAAAACGCTTTCCTTACTTAAAAGGCTAGTATTTGGCACTTTATCATCTTTAAAAATGCTTCCTATCATATCCATATTAGCTTGATTAGTTGCCTTGTTTTCTTCATATCTTTTATTTTCGTTGTCAAAGTGCTTTTTTGCTAGGTTTAAATTATCCTTAGCTATCTTTACATTTTGCTTACCCGTGCCAAAGACAGAATCAAGTGCACTAAATAAAGAGCTAGTGCCACCTATCACAGAGCCAATCCCTAGTAATCCTTGTCCTGTTGCAAAAAGTTCTCCCATTTTTTCTCCTTAAGTTCTTGTTAGTCTTATAAAATTTGCATTTATAATAACATAGGCAAAGACCTCGGTTGTGCCTAAATTACTTGCATTTATTCTAAAATTTAGCGGTGCTCTAAAAGAATTTATTAAATTAGCTTGATTTACTACTATAACCCCGCTTTTTCCAATATTATGTGCTTGATTTATGCAGGATAAAAAAGAAGATCCTGAAAGATTTAAAACAAAATTAGTAGCTAGGTTAAAATCAATCACAGGATTTAGCTTAGCTGAGCAGTGATGAAAGGCGTAGTTATATCTTTTGTTTACATTATTTATATTAGTTTGCAAGGCATTTTTAGTATTTGTTATAGTGCTTGTAAGTGCGTTTTTAGCTTCACTTATCTTTGTGTTTAAGGTATTAGCCTGATTTGCTATATTTGCACTTAGCTTAGTATCTAAGCTAGATAAATTCTCTTGTGCTAGAGTCTTATTCTGTGCTATTATCTTAGTATTTTCATCTATCTTTGCTCTAAGCTCTAGCCTTAGTCTTTCTAGCTCGTAAGAAAAGTCTTTTTTATCTTTAGCATAACTTGCTTCAAAGTCATTATAAAAGATAAAGGGCTTAAGCTCTCTTTGTAAAAGCTCTTCATTTTGCACTTTTTGCCAAGCGTAATCTTTTCCTTTCATACTAAAAATCTTAACTTCATTTTTTTCTAAGTAATTTCCATAAAGCCAGACATCACCTAAGCTAAAGCCTGATAAATCGCCTTTATCTAGATTTTGATTCTCACTTGTATAAGGATTTTTAGAGCTTTTATCATTAGCCTTAGTATTTGCATTAGTAAGATTTATCTTGGTCCAGGAAAAAGGGCTAGAGCTTTCATTTTCATCTTTTGGTAAATAAAGGCTAAGTTCATGCTTTTGCTTTTTATACCATATATCATAAGCCCTTGCGTATCTTTTTGGTATCTCAAAGCTTTTTTCCTCTGTAAAATGTGCATTTTTTATCAAATACTCAAGCTCAAGCCACTTTTTTTCATAGCTTTTTGGCTTATAAACATAAACCTCGCCTTTAAAAAAGCCCTCGTCATTTTCATCATCGCTTTCGTTTTTAAAAACTATGGTATTTTCACTTAAAATTTGTGGCTCATCTTTGCCCTTATACTTAGCCTCTTCTTTTGCTAGATCTATTCTTTTAAAAAGCTTAGTATCATTTTCTTTCAAGCAGACATAAAGCTCACTCTCATCGCATTTAAAGTATAAATCCCTCATTAAAGCCTTATTTGCTATATCATCGTTTTCATCTCTTGCAAGTTCTGGAAAATCTAGCCCTTTAAACTTAGTGTGCTTATAAGATTCATTTAAAGGCACCCACTTTTTAAGGGCTCTTGCTTTTTCATACACATTAGTATAGATAAAAAACTCATTTTCTTTTTGCCATATATCATTTAGCTCTAAGACTAAATCTGTGCTAGGCTCGGTGCTTTGCTTAAATCTAACTAGCTTTTCATCTATTTTGACCCAGCTTGTATTTTCTAGGTAATAAACCTCTAAAGGCTTCATCTTAAACCAAAGATCGCCTATATTTGCACTTTCTAAAGAGGGCTTTGCATCTTGCTTAAACCTTGCATTTAAAGGCTCTAAATCAAGCTTTATAAAAGAAAGAATATCTTTTTTATCCTCTTTTAATATAAAAAGCTCTCCTAGCTCATTAAGCCAAGTATCACCTCTTAAGGCTAGGCTTAAAGGAAAAGTGGTGCCAAAATGTGAAAAATGCGGGTTTTTCACAAAGCTTTTTAAAAGCCCCTTGCTAGTATCAAGCCAGACATCATTTAGCCTTTTAAACTTACTTTGCGGTTCTTTTTCTTGTATGAAGTGAATCTTTGTGTATTTATTATCAAAAGAGGCAACTAAGGCATTTATTTCTTCTACTGCTAGGCTAAGCTTTTGCTCTAACTTTTTACTTGCTTCTTCGCTTTGTTCTTCTAAGCTTTTAAGCACTTCATCTATCCTAGCTTTTAGCTCAGCTTTTATATTATCTACATTTAGTCCTAAATCCTCTGCCTTTTCATCAAGAGCATTTAAGGTTTTTTCTAGGCTTTTTTCAAGTTCTGCTTTAGTGTTTTTTACATTTGTATCTAGTTCTAAGGCAAAGCTTGATAACTCGGTAGTTTTTTGGCTTAAAAAGCTTGTTATTTCCTCTTTTTTTGATACTAGGTGATTAATAGAGCTTTCTAAAAGAGGCATTTTTTCATCAACAAGGCTCTTTAGATACTCTAAGGCACTTTTGCTTTCTAAAGCCTTTTCATTTACCTCCTCTACAAGCTCTTTTATTTCATCTTTTAAAGCCTTACTTTCTTCTAAGCTTTCTTGACTTTTTTCAAAAAAGCCCTCGCAACTAGTGTTAATTTCTTCTATCCTTAAGGCTATATCATCAAAGTTTTCTAGATAGTTTTTCAAGGTAGCATTAAGGCTAGTTTTTTTACTTTCAAACTCAGCCACTATTTTTTGCACCTGCTCTAAGCTTAGCTTATACTCACTTTCTAAGCTTTCATTAGCTTCTAGCATCTCACTAACCGCCATTAAGCTAAGCTTAATTTGTGTTAAAAAATCCTCATTATTTAAAAGTGCCTTTTTAATGGCTTCTTTTAGGCTTTGTGCCTCTTGTAAGTTTTCATTAAGCTCACTCATTTTCTCTCCTTAAAGATCTTAATCTTTTATCCTCGTTTAAAGCCTTATCATATCTTAAAGACTTAAAGTCCTTCTCACTAAAGCTTTTGCCACTTTTTAAATACTCATATATTTTTTGATTTTTATAAAAGGCGTTAAGCTCGTTTTCATCATGAAAGATCATGTTTTGATTATAGCCCTTGCTTTTAAGCGTGTTTAGTGCGATTTGTTGTCTTTGCATTAAATCATCATAAATCTTTAAAGCCTTAGCCCTTGTTTCTTTAGAGTCTAAGTTGCCAAAATTAATCGCCTGTCTTATCTTTTCTCTTTCATTTGCAGTGCCACCGCTTCTTAAAGATACGGCGTTTAAGTAGTTTCCAAAAAGCCCGGCTTGATCGTTGATTCTTTCTTGATTTTCTTTATCCGCACTTATAAAATGACTTGTAAGATTACTTATGCCTCTTGCTAGGTTATTCCAAGTGCCTGAGGTTTGATTAGAATTTGCTATTATAGAGTTTAGGTTATTTAGGGCATGATTTATATCTTTAATCTGGGCGTATTCTTTTTCCCCGCTTAAAGACTTGATCTTTAGCCTTAGATCTTCATTATTAGCATTTTGCACTAAGCCTCCTAAACCAGCCTTATTTAAAAGATAGTAATCATAAAGGCTAAAGCCTCTTTGTTTTTCTAAGCCTTGCTCTTTGCTTTGTGAGAGCTCATTTAAGCTTTCTTTCAAGGGCTCACTCTTTTTTAAAGGCTCAGCCTCGCTCAAAGCCTCATTTACACTTTCTACCTCACTTAAAGTCTCGGTACCACTCAAAGCCTCATTTACACTTTTACTCGCACTTTCAGCCTCACCCTCGCTCAAAGCTTCGCTTTGTGCCCCATTTTCCTTGAAAAAATCATCAAAGTTTAGCTCTTCTTGCTTTTTTGCGTTTGCTTCTTGCAAGGCTTTAAGCTCATTGCTAGTTTTTAAGCTCTCGTTTAATTCATCTAAAAGCTCATTCATTAAAGCACCTTATATGTTTTTTGCGTGATTGTCTGTGAGCTTTCTATACTTTTTACTAAATCTATACTTCTTGAAAGCTCTTTTAAGGCTAAAGAGCTTGTATTTGTAAAAAGTAAGGAGTTATTAATAAGCCTTTTTTGTTCTAATTCTAGGCTTTGCTCTTTTAAAAAATCTTTCTTAAGCTTTTCATTCATATCAAAAAGGGCTTTTTCTATGTAGTCTTCAAAGCTTATATTTTTAATATGACTTATAAGCACTCTTAAAAGCACCTCTTCAAGCTCTTTTTTAAAGTCTCTGTCTTTTAATAAATCATTTTTTAAAAAAGCAAGATTAAAGGGCTTAAAAAGCTCAGCCCTCTTTTCATCAATGTATTCTTTTAAAAGCTTAGTAGCTCTTTCTTTCATAAACTCACTAAGCTTAAAAAGCCTTTCATCAAGCCCAAAAGAAAGACTTGAAAGTGCCTTTTTAAACTCACTTTCTAGCTTTTGCTTAGCCAAAGAAAAGCTATCT
>CASFHJ010000028.1 GCA_949294425.1 uncultured Campylobacter sp. | reverse complement strand
ATCCTTGCATACTCAAAGCTATCTAAGTCTTTTTTTATATCTGATTTACCAAAACCGCATAGGTCTATGTAAAGATGTTGATACTCTTTAAAGCTATTAGAAAAGGCATTTTTCATAAGTTCTTTATTAGCTCCCCAGCCGTGAAGTATCAGCAAAATCTTTTCTTTTTCAAAATTTAAAATTTCATAAGAAAGCTTATAGGTGTTACCGCCAAATTCTAGTTCATATATCGCCATTATTTGCCTTTTGTTTACTATGTATAAGCTCTAATAAATTCATCGCATTTGTTAGTTTTTCATATTCTTTTATACTTAGCATTACCGCTTGAAATTTATTATTTTTAAGTATAACTACCCTGCCTTCTTTATCCACCTTATCAAGCATGGTGCTAAAATTTCTAACAACATCTGTTGCTGTGTAAATTTCATTTTTTTTAAAGGTCATATTTTTTCTTAGTCTTAAATTTTGTGTAAAATTTTGTGTATTTTAGCCTAAGTATTTTAAAATTTTACTAAAAAATAATATAATTAAAAAAAGCCAAGATAAAGTGTTAAGAATGCAGTATAAAAGATTTAAAACAAGACAGGTAAAGGTTGGAAATGTTTTAATAGGCGGGGACGCACCTATTTCTGTGCAGTCTATGCTTTTTAGTAAAACAAGAGACATAGAAGGCTCTTTAGAGCAAATAAATAGGCTTTATTTTGCGGGTGCTGACTTAGTTCGTTTAGCTTGTTTAGATATGGCTGATGCAAGAGCCTTAAAGGAGATAAAGGCAAAAAGCCCCTTACCCTTAATAGTTGATATACATTTTAATCACAAGTTAGCAGTTTTTTGTGCTGAATTTATAGATGCTGTTAGGATAAATCCGGGCAATATAGGCTCAAAAGAAAATGTAAAAGAGGTTGTAAAAGCTTGTAAAGAAAGAAAAATTCCTATAAGAATAGGCATAAATCACGGCTCCATAGAAAAAACATTTAGTGATAAATATGGATATGGACTTGAAGCTATGCTAGAAAGTGCTAAATACAATATAAAGCTTTTAGAGGACTTGGATTTTTTTGATATAAAAATTTCCATGAAGACCTCTGACGTGCAAAAGACCATAGAGGCTTACGAAAGGCTTAGAGAACTTTGTGATTATCCTTTTCACTTGGGCGTAACTGAGGCAGGGACTAAATTTCACAGCACTATAAAAAGCTCCATAGCCCTTGGAACCTTGCTTTTAAAGGGTATAGGAGATACTATAAGAGTTTCTATGACAGGAGAACTTGAAGAGGAGATAAAGGTAGCAAGGGCTATATTGCAAGATAGTGGAGTGCAAAAAAGTGGCGTAAATATCATTTCTTGCCCGACTTGTGGCAGATTACAAAGCGATCTTGTAAAGGCTATAAAGATAGTAGAGGAAAAAACAAAACACATAAAAGAGCCTTTAAATATAAGCGTTATGGGCTGTGTGGTGAATGCCTTAGGAGAGGCAAAGGGAGCAGATGTAGCCATAGCTTTTGGCAAAAAGCAAGGACTTGTTATAAGACAGGGCGAGGTGGTAGCAAAACTTAAAGAAGATGAGCTTGTGGATAGATTTTTACTTGAGGTTGAAGACGAGCTTAGACTTAGAAGTATTTAATTTCTTATGCTTTTACAAGATAGTATTGCAAATATAGACACAGATATAGAAAAAGCCATACTTAGCTCCTCTATACACAGCGAGGATATCTTGCTTGAGCTTATCACAGAGCTTAGTCCTAGTGATTTTAGTTTAGATATACATAGCAAGTTATTTGAAGCTATAATTAAATGCTACGAGGCAAATGAGCCAATAGCTCCTAGTTTTATAAAAAAATACGTGGATATAGAAGATGAGCTTTTGCTAGAGATTATAAGCACTACCACCTTAGTTGATGTTAGCAAGTATTGTGCTTATTTGAAGGAATTATCCATAAAAAGAAAATTGATGAATTTAATTCATCAAATTCCAAGTAAACTAAATAAAGACACACCTTTAAGCACCTTGCTAGATGATATAAATAAAAGTATTTTTAGCATAACAAGTAGTGTAAATGCAAGAGATATAAAGGATATAAATGTAATTGTAGAGGAGCTTTTAGATAATTTCAAGCTTATAAAAGAACAAAACAGAGGTGATGTATTAGGGCTTGATACTGGTTTTTCATCATTAAATAAAATGATAAGGGGCTTTAAGGACGGAGATTTAATCATCATAGCAGCAAGACCTGGAATGGGAAAAACTAGCATTTGTTTAAATTTCATAGACAAAGCCTTAAAAAACGATCAAGGAGTTGTCTTTTTTTCCTTAGAAATGCCAGCCGTTCAAATTTTACAAAGAATGTTAGCATTAAAAACTAGCATACCTTTACAAAAGATAATTACAGCTGATTTAAATGACTTAGAATGGGAGCAGGTTTCAAACGCCTGTGATGAGTATTCTAAAAAGGTATTTTATGTCTATGATAATGGCTATGCTAGTGTAAATGATATATCAGCAGTGCTTAGAAGGCTTAAAAAACAGCATAAAAATATAAAGCTTTGTGTAGTGGATTATATAGGTTTGATGATGGGGCTTAGTAAATTTCAAGATAGGCACTTGCAAGTTGCTGAAATTTCAAGATCCTTAAAGCTTTTAGCAAGAGAGCTTGAAATGCCTGTTATAGCACTTTCTCAGTTAAATAGAAGCTTAGAAAGCAGGTCAAATAAAAGACCAATGTTAAGCGATTTAAGAGAAAGTGGAGCCATAGAGCAAGATGCTGATAGCATACTTTTTGTATACAGAGACGAGGAGTATAAAGAGCAAGAGGAAAAAGAAAAGATGCAAAAGGCAAAGCTTGAGGGAAAAGAATTTATACAAAGTTTTAGAGAGGCTAAATTAAAAGAAGAAGCAGAGCTTATAGTTGGTAAAAATAGAAATGGACCAACAGGCACAGTGAAACTCATCTTTAATAAAGAATGTTCAAGCTTTCACGAAGTAGCCCAAGACTTTGATGATTCTTTGCCAAGAAGCACTACTAAGGTAGATATGTAAGGAGAATATATGAAATTAAGTGAGATAGCAAAATTTTTAAATTTAGAATTTAGCGGAGATGATATAGAGATAAATGCTTTAAATTCCATATCTAAAGCAGGGCTTGATGAGCTTACTTATTGCGACGGGGATAAGAATGTAAAAAACATCTCCTTGTGCAGTGCCGGTGCTATCATAGTTAGTAAAAAATATGAAAGCTTAATCCCTAAAGATATGCAAAAATTAATAAGCCCTGATCCTCATCTAAGCTTTGCTTATCTTAGTAAGATTTTTGCAAAGCCCTTGTTTTCAAATTCTTACACAGAAAATAAAATTTCAAATACAGCTAAGATAATGCCAAATGTCTATATAGGCAAAGGCGTTAATATAGAAAATAACGTAACCATAATGGCAGGAGCTTACATAGGAGATAATGTATCCATAGGAGAGGATAGTATAATACACCCAAATGTAGTTATTTATAATGATAGTAAGATAGGTAAAAGATGTCATCTGCTTGCAAACTGCGTAATAGGAAGTGATGGCTTTGGCTATGCACATAGCAAAAACGGAGAGCATCATAAAATTTATCACAATGGCAATGTTATCTTGGAAGATGACGTAGAAATAGGGGCTTGCACTACTATTGATAGAGCTGTATTTGAAAGCACCATCATAAAAAAAGGCACAAAGATAGATAATTTAGTTCAAGTAGGACATAACTGCGACATAGGCACAAACTGCATTATAGTGGCACAAAGTGGCTTATCTGGCTCTTCAATTCTTGGCACAAATGTAACCATGGGTGGTCAAAGTGCTACAAGTGGGCATTTAAAGATAGGCGATTTTGCTACCATAGCAGCAAGAGGAGGGGTCAGCAAGAGTCTAGAAGGTGGTAAGGTATATGGAGGCTTTCCTATAATGCTACAAAAAGAGTGGTTAAAACTTCAAGCAAGGATAGCTTCAGCCTTTAAAGATAAAAATAAGGAGTAAGCTTATGGCTGTTTCTGTTGTCATTTTAGCAGCTGGTCTTGGTACTAGAATGAAGTCAAATAAGGCTAAGGTCTTGCAAGAACTTTGCGGTAAGAGCATGATACTTCATATATTAAAACAAGCTTTTAACTTAAGCGATGATGTAAGTCTTGTTCTATCTCATCAAAAAGAGCTTGTAAAAGAGTGTATAGATAAAGAATTTAAAGATGTAAAAATTTTAGAGCAGGATCTAAAAAATTACCCGGGCACTGCAGGAGCTTTAAAAAACTTTAAGCCAAAATATGAAAAAACCCTAGTCTTGTGCGGAGATATGCCCTTAGTAAGCTCTAAGTCTTTAAAGACTATCTTGGAAAAAGACTTTGATTTTGCAGTTGCTGTTTTTAAGGCAAGGGAGGCTAAAAGCTATGGCAGGGTGCTTTTAAACGGCGATGAAGTGCAAAGGATAGTAGAGTTAAAAGATGCAAATGAAGATGAAAAAAATATAAAAATTTGTAATTCCGGCGTTTATGCTTTTAAAAGTGAAATTTTATATAAATTTTTACATTTAATTTCAAATGATAATGCCTCTAAAGAGTATTATTTAACAGATTTGATTTTTCTAGCTAAAAATGAATACAAAATAAAAGCCTTTTTTGTAGATGAACTTGAATTTATGGGCGTTAATGATAAGTTTGAGCTAAGTGCGGCTGAGAATTTAATGCAAGAAAAATTTAAAGAAAGGCTTATGAAAGATGGAGTTATCATGCATAATCCAGCTTCGATTTTTATAAGCTTAGATAGCATTTTTGAAGGCGAGTGCGAACTTTATGAAAATGTTAGGATAGAGGGGAAATCCTTTATAAAAAATTCCATTATCAAAAGCTCTAGTGTAATTGAGGATAGCATAGTTATAGATAGCGATGTGGGACCTCTGGCACATCTAAGAGCTAAATGTGAGCTTAAAAACACTCATATAGGAAATTTCGTAGAGTGTAAAAATGCAAAGCTAAACTCTGTAAAAGCTGGACACTTAAGCTATCTTGGAGATTGTGAGATAGATGAGGGCACAAATGTTGGTTGCGGCACTATTACTTGTAATTATGACGGGCTTAA
>CASFHJ010000027.1 GCA_949294425.1 uncultured Campylobacter sp. | reverse complement strand
TATTTTATAATTTAAAACTCTCTTACCAAGTCCTAACTTTTCAAATTTATCTATAATCTTTTGCCTTGCTTCATTGCACTCAAGATCATTAAATTCACCGCTATTTATCAAAATACCTGATTTTTCAGTGTAGGGTAAATTCTTATCTTCTTTATTTTTAATGACTTGCTTTAAAGCAATATTATATTTCTTGGCAAAGTCAAAATCCCTTTCATCATGTGCTGGTACCGCCATAACAGCACCGCTTCCATAATCAATAAGCACGAAATTTGAAACCCAAATAGGAATTCTTTCCTTGCTAAGAGGGTGTAGCGCGTATATATTTAAAAAATAACCCTTTTTTTCATCGCTTTGCCTTTGCTTTGCGGCTTGATTTTGCATATCTTTTATATCTTGTATAAGCTTTTCATCTAAGAGTTTTTTCTCCATCAACTCCTTTACTATACTATGTTCTGGTGCAAGAGCTATATAAGAAACACCATATATAGTATCTGCTCTTGTAGTAAAGACCTCAAAGCTCTTTATGTCAAGCTCACTATCAAGTTCAAAGGAAAATTCAAGCCCATGACTTTGTCCTATCCAGTTTTCTTGCATGGTTAAAACCTGATTTGGCCATTTTCCCTCTAAGCTTTTTAAATCCTGCAAAAGCTCCTTTGCATAAGAGGTAATCTTTACATAATATCCGGGCATTTGCTTTTGGATAACCTTATGTCCGCACCTCCAGCACTTTCCATCTTCAACTTGCTCATTTGCTAAAACGGTTTGATCATGTTCACACCAATTAACAGAGGCTTCTTTTGTGTAAATAAGACCTTTTTCATACATCTTTATGAAAAATTCTTGTTCAAATTTTGTATAAAGTGGATCTGAGGTAGCTAGAATTCTCTTTCTTGAAAAAGAAAAGCCTAAGGAAAAAAGCTCATCTTTCATGTAGTCTATATTTTCATAAGTCCATTTTTTAGGGTGAATTTTATGTTTTATAGCTGCATTTTCAGCTGGCATACCAAAGCTATCAAAGCCTATTGGGTGCAAGACATTAAAACCTTGCTTTCTGTAATACCTAGCTAAGGCATCTCCTATGCTATAGTTTCTAACATGCCCCATATGAATTCTACCGCTTGGGTAAGGAAACATGGAAAGTATGTATTTTTTATCTAAACTAAAATCATCTTTAGGCTCGAAATAATCTTGTTCTTGCCAAATTTTTTGCCATTTTTTTTCTATTTCCCTTGCATTATAAGACATCAAACGCTTCCTTTTTCATAAAGTGCTCTTTGCTTTTCTTTTTCTGCTTTTTGTTTTTGCTTTAAAGCCTCTTTTTCTCTATATTTAAGAACAGAAAATTTAAACCAAAGCAAGGCTGGACTAGCAACAAAAATAGATGATAAGGTTCCAGCTACCATACCAACTATGAGCGCTAAGGCAAAGCCTTCTATGGTAGATCCTCCAAAGAGATAAAGTATAATAACAGTTGCTAGGGTAAGACCTGAGGTAAGGACTGTTCTTGACAGAGTTGCTGAAACTGACTCGTTGATAATAGGAGCAAAGTCTGTTTTTTTATTTGTCTTTATACCCTCTCTTATCCTATCAAAAATAATTATAGTATCGTTTAAGGAGTAACCAAGCACGGTTAAAACTGCTGCTAAAATATCTAAATTTACATCTATCCTAAATAAAGAAATAGCCCCAAGTGTTATGATAACATCATGTATTTCTGTTATGATAGCAGCCATAGCAAAACGCCACTCAAACCTTAAGGCTATATAAATAAGTATGGCAAGTAAAGAAACTGCAATAGCCATGAGCCCTTTTTCTCTAAGCTCATCTCCAACCTTAGGTCCAACTATATCAACCCTTCTAATCTCAAAGCTCCCAGTATCTTTTAATATAGATGAAAGCTCTTGTGCTATGTCAATCTTTACATTTTCATTGCTACCTAAAAAACGTATATTTACCTCGTTTTCACTGCCAAATTCAGTAACTGAAAGATTTTGAAATTCGCCTTTTGCCTCTAAAAGTTCTCTAATTTGTGTTATAGGTGCTTTTTCCTCATATCTTAGCTGTATAAGTGTGCCTCCTGCAAAGTCTATGCCATACTGAAGCCCTCTATCAAAAAGTAGGTATATAGAAGCAAGGACTAAAAAGGCTGAAAGAGAAATAGCAGCAAAACGCAT
>CASFHJ010000026.1 GCA_949294425.1 uncultured Campylobacter sp. | reverse complement strand
TATAATGATGAATATGACTAGGGCAGTTATAAAATTTATGCCTTATGCTGTGGTGTGCATGATGGCAAATGTAGTGCTTAGTAACGGCTTTGAAGCTATCAAGACAGCTGGACTTTTCATAGTGCTTACCTATGTAGCCATGCTAATAATGTTTGCGGTGCATTTTTTACTACTGCTTTCTCAGGGGCTTAACCCTTTAAAATACGCCAAAAAAGCCTTTGCTGTATGGCTTTTTGCCTTTAGCTCTAGATCTTCTTTAGGAACTTTACCTATGACGGTTTCAACTCTTCAAAACAAACTAGGCGTAAGCCCTGCGGTAGCAAATTTTGTAGCTTCCATAGGAACAACAACAGGGCTTAATGGCTGTGCTGGATATTTTCCAGCTATGGCTGCTGTTTTTGTCTGCTTTGCTCTTGGTATGGAGCTTAATTTGTCCTTTGCCCTAATGATAATACTAATAGCTGTTATAGGGTCTTTTGGTATAGCGGGTGTTCCGGGTAGTGCAACAATGGCTGCTTCTATAATGCTTGCTGGGCTTGGCTTTGGAGATAATTTTATGATGTTAAGCCTCATACTAGCCATAGATCCTATTGTAGATATGGCAAGAACAGCTAGTAATGTATCTGGCGCGATGACCTCAGCACTTTGCACCGCTAAAAATTTAAAGGCATTAGATAAAAAGGTTTATGATAGCTAGATAATTTAAGAGTGTTTGTAAAAAATTTACACTCACTCTTAAAATAAATTTTTAACTAGTATCTTTTTTTAGCCAAAAAATTAAAAATATTTTCTTTGCTTAGTAGAATTAAGCTAAATCTTAAGTAAACTTAGCTAAAATCCTAGCTCTACAAGGACAGATGGGTGAGTGGCTGAAACCACACCCCTGCTAAGGGTGCAGATCTTAACGGGTCTCGAGGGTTCAAATCCCTCTCTGTCCGCCAGAAATTTTTACCTATCTTTTAACTTTAAAAAAGCTAAAAATTATTTACTCAAAAATAAAAAACTATTTCTTAAGAAAAAAACCAAATAAAAGTAAAATTATTTTTTAAGCTCTTTTAAAAAGCTTTCTATATCATAAATTTTTCTATAATCATCACTTAAAAGATGTATAAGTATATCTCCTAAATCAAGCACTGACCACTCATCGCTGCTTTCAACATTTAAAAAGCTCTCATTTTCAGCCTTTAATCTTGTTTTAAGCTCATCTAGCAAAGAAATGGCATGTTTTTGTGCTAAGGTAGTAGCTAAGATAACAAAGGAAACAAAATACTCACTATCTCTCATATCAAGAACTTCCACGTCTTCAGCTTTTTTATCTTCTAAAATTTTTACTATTTTCTCAATTCTTTGCATTTTTATCCTTAGAGTAAGACTTAAAAACATCATCTTTTATATACTCATCAACGGCTTTTATATAAAGCCTTTCTCTTATAAAACTTGATGAAATATCAACATTTACATCTAAAATTTTAAACTCGCTTGGTATTTTTATATCCCCTCTTTTTGCGACTACAAATTCAACCTTTTTACAAAGATCCTCATATCTATGCCAAGAACTTAAGGTCTTTAAGTGATCAGCTCCTATTAAAAGATAAATTTTAGAGCATTGGTATTTTTTTTCAAAAAATTCAACACTTTCTATGCTTGGAACAGGTCTTTTTTGTGTAAGCTCATAATCTGAAATTTCAACTTTTTGCAAATCTTTCCAGATTATACTAACCCACTCAAATCTTTTTTTCTCATCAGCTCCAAATGAATTTTTAAAAGGGCTTATGTAGGTAGGTATTATTATAAATTTATCTATATCTAGCTCTTTTAAAGCCTTTTTAACAATAGCATCATGTCCATTATGTGGGGGATCAAAACTTCCGCCAAAAAGTGCAATCTTCATAATTTAATTTTAACCTTTTTTTTGTAGAATTTCAACATTTATTTTCAAAAGGAAAGAAAATGGCTTTAAAAATCGCAATAAACGGCTTTGGTCGTATTGGTAGATGCGTAGCAAGGATAGCTTCAAAAAGAGATGATGTGGAACTTGTAGCGATAAATGATACCACTGACATAGAGCTTACAAAATATCTTTTCAAATACGACAG
>CASFHJ010000025.1 GCA_949294425.1 uncultured Campylobacter sp. | reverse complement strand
AATAAAAATATAAAAATATTTTTATTAAGGAGTTAAAAAGATGATTAAAAAGATATTTGTTGTATTAAGTTTATTTACTTTATTTTCTACTTTATCCTTTGCTAGTGATTTATTAGCAGATCTTACTAATGGCAAACTTACAGAAAATTCACCCGGTGTAAAAGTATTAAGTTTAGATGAGAAAAAACAAGTTAAGGGTGGGTATGTGGTTCAAGCTGTAAGCTTTCAAAATTATTCAAATTCTTATTTATCAGCAAAAGAATACGCTGTTGTAGCTTTATTTGGAGCTGGTGAACTTGATGGTGGTATATGTCCACTGGGAAAAATAAGTTGTTACCTAGATAGAACAACAAAAACACACTATGCAACAAGCAAGGATAGATTTAGGGAATTTTCAAGAGAAGTTAAATGGCAAGAAAATGAAACCTTAAGTTTTTCTGTAACTAGAACCATAAGTTTTTTAGGTCCCTTTGTTGCATCAAAAATAAATTACAAAACATCAGCTTATGTCGTAGGCATAAATTCTCTAGGGCAAGTTTATAAATTAAGAAGTGCTAATCCTTATAATTCTATGATAAGAGATATGAAAAGAGCTTATGAAAAAGATTTAAAAAAATTTAATGGGTTTTTAATTTGATAAATACGCTTACACTAAATCTCAACACTTCAAGAAAGTCTTATGAAAATTCTTTGATAGAGGAGAACTTATCCTATAAAAACAAGGCTATAAAAAGCCTTGAAAACTTTTCTGTGGATAAAGACGGCTTTTTGGGCGAGGATTTTAATAAACTTGCAAATATCCCAAAAGATATAAAAATTCATTATCAAACTGCTCTAGGTGTAGCTGAAGCTGCACTTAAGAGGTTTAACATAATAGCACCTGTTTTTAGCTCTATTGACATAGCTAAAAGCTTTGGCAATGCTTATCAAGTTTTATCTCAAGTGCTTGATAAGCTAGGTATGAGCGAGTTTAAAAGTTTTAGTAAAGAGGACATTGGCAAGTTACCAGAAGCAATAAGCTTTAATGAAAAAACTTTAGAGCTTGATTCCTTGTATGATTTTAAACAATACTCATCTAAACAGATAAGCACAAAGCAAGGTTTTACAATATCTTCAATGTTTATAAGCCCAGATTCTTCGGCAGAGCAAAAAGTGCCTTATGATAGAAATATATTAAATTCAAAGCTAGAAGCGATGAATTTTGACTTTGATAGAGGATATAGCATATATCAAAAAAATGCAGAAATAAGCATAGCAGGTGTTTTAACAGCTTTTTTACACTCTCATTCAAAAAGCTTTTTGGAGGGAGAAACTACTATATGGGGAAAGATTATGGGTTTTGGTAATGAGAGCCTAGAGCTAAGACAAAGTCTATACCAAAAAGCCTCAGAGCCTTTTTTAAACCCTGCTATTTTAAAGCCAAATATAATGAGTTTAAGCGATGAAAAAGACTTTTTGCGTGAGCTTTCAAAGCTAAGTCAAGAAAACTCAAAAGATGATGATATAAAGTATAATAAAATACTTAAATCCATACAAGAATTTTTTGATGAGGAATTTAAAAAAATGAAAAAACAGATAGAAGAAAATGCAAAAAGGTGGCATGAGCTTGATTTAAGAGTTTAGAATTTATTTTTTTACAACACAAAACACGATTTAAAAAAACAAATTCTTTAAAGTTTTATCTAAATTTGGCGATTTACAAGGGGTAAAAAGGATAAATTATGATTAAGAACTTAAGTATTGCTTCTTTATCTCATAATCAAACATTACAACACCTAAATAAGCTTGGAAAAACGCTTCAAAAATTAAGCTCATCTAACGAAAACTTAGATGAGCTAGTCAAAGATAAAAGCCAAGCTCTAAGTGAAATTCTAAGTTACGGCGTAGATAGTGAGGGCTTTTTTACAAGTGATTTTAATGAGGCAGCAGGTTTGCCAAAAGATTTTAAAATTTATGCAAAGGATATAGAAAATTTGCTAGATAGTTTTTCTAGCTCTGATTTAAAAGCTTTTAGCTCTATTGATATAGCACAAAGCCTTAAAAATATCTATAATCTTTTCACTCAAATAGCTCCTAAAAATAATTCTACTTTTTATACAAAAGATGACTTAGCCTCCTTTCCAGCAGCTTTTATATACGATGAAAAAAGTCTAAATTT
>CASFHJ010000024.1 GCA_949294425.1 uncultured Campylobacter sp. | reverse complement strand
TTGAGCCTCTCAGCTTTTCTTTCTACCTTATCCTTTGCTACTGATTTACTAGCCTTTTATAGCAATGGTAAACTTACTGAAAATTCTCCTGGTGTAAAGGTATTAAGTTTAGAAGAAAAGAAAAATGTTAGGGGTGGGTATAATGTTGTTTATGGAATAACGAGTGATTATACACTAGGCACTAACAGAGTTACTGAAGCCATGGCTATAGCTGTGCCAACGACATTTGAATTACTTACTAAAGGAATATGCGATATTGGAGTGCAGACACAATGCTTTATACCTGGTTCTTACGAGGCTTACGGACATTATGAGCATTATACTACGAGCAAAAATAGATACAAAGAGTTAATGTTTTATACTGATAATGACCCAATAAATAAATTTTTAGCATTCACCCTTAAGAGAACTATTAGCTTTTCTAATCGATACAAACCTGCAGTGTATTACACAACAGGAGCTTCTGTTATTGGGATAAATGGTGGGGCTATATATAAAATAAAATCAAATTTACCAAATACTTTAATAACAAGAGAACTATCTAATAGATATAAACAGCAATTAAAGCAAATGCTAGGATTATAGTCTTATGGTTAATTTTGTTAATTCAAGCAAAATTAGCTTTGCAAAATTAAATAACAATGTGGGCGTTTTTGATCAAAAAAAATCTTTTAAGGAAAAATCTAGCTCTGTATTAGGCTACAAGATAGATAAAGAGGGATATTTTACAGCCGAATTTAACAAGGCTGCAAATATCCAAGCTGATATAAAAATTCATTCAAGCACTATGCAAAATTTTATATCCTCATTTGAAAATTCGGCTTTAAAAAGCTTTTCTAATATAGACATAGCAAAGACTATTGGCAATGCTTATAAAATAGTATCATCGCTCATACAAAGCAGCCCTCATCTAAGCACAAAAACTTCCTTTAGCAAAGATGATATACAAAATCACTTTCCACACACTTATATAATAAACAAAGATAGTTTGAATGTAGAAAATACCTTTTCTTATGAAGAGGTAAAAGATATATTTTCAAATGGTGGATTTAAAACACTTTCAAATAATCAAATAATAGCTCCTAGTTTTTTTAATGTAGATAATACAGATGAAAATTCTAAGGCTTTACCTATAAACCCTAATATCTTGCAAAGCACAGATACTGCCTTATCTTGGGATACAAATGCGGATAAATATACAAATGAGGACGGCTCCATAAGTATGGGTGGTATGATAGTTGGATTTTTATCTAAAAATGCTTTTGTAGTGCCAGGGCTTAATCTGGTAGAGGGCGAAAGCACTGCTTGGGGTAAATTGCAAGGATTTGATAAGAATGTAAATAAAGATGATATAGCTAATTTTAATGAAAAATTAAGCTCTACCTTTTTTGCAAATTTAGCAGGTGTTTTTTCGCTGCTAAATAGCACAGATGATCTAAAGACTTTAGAAAGTAAGCTTAATGCCTTAAGCTTTAAAAATGAAAATTCTAAAACATTTTTAGATCTTTTGACTGAATTATCTAAGAAAAATTTGACTTTTATAGACCTTATGACAATAGATATAAGAAGCTAAGATAAATCTTTTTTAAAATTTGACGATTTTAACACGAGTAAATTTTAAAGGCTAGATATGTCTTCTTTTGTCTCTAACACTTCTACTTTGTATAGCCTAAATTTAGAAAATATTAAAAATCAAAATTTATCTTTAAACAAAAATTTAAATCAAAATTTAG
>CASFHJ010000023.1 GCA_949294425.1 uncultured Campylobacter sp. | reverse complement strand
CCATACCTAAAAATGTAGTTTATCCAGTGCTTGTCATGGTTGGATTTTTGATGTTTTGCGAGGTAAAAAACATAAATTTCAAGGACAAAGCCATAGCAATATCAAGCTTTTTTATCATAATAATGATGCCGCTTAGCTACTCCATAACTACGGGTTTTGCCTTTGGTTTTTTAGCCTATGTTTTGATGTGTATCTTTACAAAAAGAAGGCTAAATTTAACCTTACTTTTAGTAAGTTTTATAGCACTTTTAGTCTTTGTGCTTTCACTTTTAAAGATTTAAGATGTATTTTTACTCCTACGATGAATTTAAAGATGATGTTATACTCTTGGCAAAAAATATAAAAAAAGATTTTGACCCAGAAGCCATAGTGGCTGTGGCAAGAGGGGGGCTATCCCTAGCTCATTCTTTAGCTACGGCTCTTAAAAATAGAAACCTTTTTGTTTTAAATTCCATACATTATGATGATACTACAAGGCTTGATTATATAAAGATATTTAATATACCCAATATAAAGGATTTCAAAAAGGTTTTGATAGTAGATGATTTAGTAGATAGTGGCGAAAGTATGAAAGAAATCAAAAAAACCTTGCAAGATGAATTCAAACATATAAATTTCAAGGTAGCTACTATTTTTTACAAGGATAAGGCTATATTTAAGCCTGATTTTTGTGCTAAAGAAGCCTTTGGTTGGATCAACTTTTTTTGGGATATAGACTTAGAAAAACATGAATAAAATAAAAATTATCTTAGTATTTATCCTTGTTTCTTTTTCATTTTGTGAGCAAAATATAAATACTGATGATGCTTTTAGCCTTGAAAATAGCTTTGATGATTTAGATAAAGAATTTAACTCAAAAGAAATATATGATCCCTTAAAATCATATAACGAGCTTATGACTGATTTTAACATAGGCTTTTACAGATACTTAGCAAGACCTGCTATCTTTGGATATAATTTTGTAGTGCCAAAGGTAGCTAGAACTGGTATTAGAAATTTTTTTTCAAATTTAGCTATGCCGCTTAGATTTAGCTCAAATTTACTTCAGCTTAAATTTAAAGAAAGCTCCACCGAGCTTTTAAGATTTTTTGTAAATACTTTCTTTGGCTTTTTAGGCTTGCACGATACTGCTAGTGCTTCAGGTATAGCAAAATACGAATCTGATTTTGGCTTAGCCTTGGCACACTGGGGACTTGGTCCTGGTTTTCACATAGTCTTACCCTTTTTAGGTCCTAGCAATCTAAGAGACAGCCTATCCATACCTGTTAGCTGGTATCTAAATCCAACTGGATACATAAAGCCCTTTTGGTTAAGTCTTAGTGTAAATTCTTTTGCTATAATGAATATAATGTCTCTTGATGGTGATACTATAGATGAGCTTTATTTCAACACTCCAAACGTGTATCCATTTTTAAGAGATGCCTACGAGGCAAGACGAGAGAGTTTAAGCAAATAAGGAGAATTCTTGAAAAAGATTTTTATAATTTTAAGCGTTATTTTAAGTTTTAGCTTTGCTTTAAAAGAAGCTGATATAAAAAATAGTATGCAAGATAATATAAACAAAGGTATACAAATCCTAAAAACAAGCAAGGATAAAAAAGAGGCTGCAGATGAAATTTTCAAACTTTTTGATGGTATTTTTGACTATAAACTTATGGCTCAACTTAGCTTATCAACAAAGTATAAAAGTCTAAGTGAAAAGGAGAAAAAAAGCTTTCAAGAAGCCTTTGAAAAGCAACTTAAAATAAGCTTTGCAAATAAACTTCAGCTTTATACAAACCAAGAAATCAAGGTAAAAGAAGGTAAAAAAATAAAAGATAATAGATACAATCTAAACTCTAGTATGATAGTAGACGGAGAAGAAAAAAATATAATCTTTAAATTTTATGCTAAAAATGATGAGTGGTTTATTTATGATGTGGACGTGCTTGGAGTAAGCATCATACAAACCTATCGTTCCCAGTTTAAAGATATACTTGAAAATGGGGATTTTAAAGATATATTAAAAGCCTTAGAAGCTGTAAATTTTGATAAATAATGCTTAAAAAAAGCTTAGAATTTATAATAAATAATGCCAAAACAAGCCTTATTTTAACGCTTTTGTTTTGTGCTTTTTTTTCTTTTTTT
>CASFHJ010000022.1 GCA_949294425.1 uncultured Campylobacter sp. | reverse complement strand
ATGCTTTGTAATGATTTCTTGCATATCTTGCTTGCAACTAGATAAATTTGTTAGAGCATACTCTTTCATAGCAAATTGTTTCATTCTTTTGTGCTCGTCTCCATCAAGATTTAATAAAAGCTCATCAGGCGTAAGAGTAGGCAAGATGCTAGCTCCACCAATTTTGTTTGTGGGTTTTCTAACACAATCTTTGCTACTAAGAATGGCTTTTACATCATCATATTGTGTGACGTGATACACTTGATGTCCGCTTAAAATTTCGATAATTTCGGGTTTATCATTCTTGCATTGCGATATAAGTTTGTAAGACTGTTTGCAATCATATTGCGGTATGTCAGTAATATAGGGTAAAGTATCCATAAAAGTATTTTTTGGATACTTTAAAGTCCGTGTTATTTCGCTAAATACTTGTTTATTAGTAATAAATTGGATACTTTTCCAACCCATTTTACTTGCTGCTTCGCAGTTTTCTTGCACATCATCTATTAAAAGATTTTCTTGTGCTTTGGTGTTAGTAAGTTTTTGTGCGATTTCAAAAATTTTTCTATCTGGCTTACGACACCCAAACTTACAAGAATCTACAATGACATCAACATACTCATCAAGTTGTATCATTGAACGCCAATGAGATTCCCATTCAACAACATTATTTGTTAGAATACCTACCTTGTATCCAAAAAACTTTAATTGTTTGAATAGTAAAACCATAGTATCATTTGGTGTGATATTTTCAAACCATTGCTCCCCAAAAGCTTCTAATTTCGCTTTAGATGTGTCAAGGTTTGGATAAAGTTTTCGCAAAGAATCACGCAAAAGCTTCCCCCATTGTTCTTGTGTGATTACAGCATTTTCTATGGGAGCAAGCATTGGCATACTCATAGTTTGTGCTACATTTGACATAGCATTTTTAAGCTGTTCTGGCTTAATGCCACTTTTTTATAATATACTTCAAATAGTTTATCAATAGGTGGCGATAAAACACCTCCAAAATCAAACCAAATCATTGTAGTTGCAGTATCCATTGTCTATCCTTCAATCGCAAATATAATTTCTGATACTGCACAGATTGTATGATTTGCTTTTATAGTAGCTGTAATTTTTATTTCATTGCCATTTTTGGTGCAATGATTTTTTTCAATAAAGCAAAAGTTGCCATTATGTAATCCACAAAAAGACTTAAAATCAATCTTGATACCGCTTACATATACATTAGCTGGTTTTAAATTGTAAAGTCTATGTATTACCAATAAAGAACTTTGTCTTATCGCCTCAACTAATAAAGAAGCTGGAATATGATCAAGCTGGTGGTCAAAAAAAGCTGGGTGTGCTTGGTTTGGGATTATGGTAGTTTGAAAATATTGTGATTCTTGTAAGAACTGTGTGATAACAACATTTGTGATAGTGCTTCGCCCTAAAGATTTTGGCGACATTTCATTCTTGTCTAATGGTATATAATTTTCATTTGCAATTTCACCTCTAAGCCTTTCATACATCTTAGGAGCAAACCAAGACATATTCATAATTTTTGTAGCATATTTTTTAGAATCTATAAAAAGCTGCATATCAAGCAGTAAGCCATAATTATTTCCTTTTTTGTGTTTTACCTGCAAAACAGCAATTTTTATAATAGCTTGATAGCTTTGTGGCGAATTTTCCAAAACTTCATTATGTAATATTTTAAAATTTGCACTATCAAAGATAAATTTTGAACTAAGAGCAACGCCATAAAATTTGTGAGCCACCAAGATAGAACATTGCCTAAAAACCTCAAGCAAAGCAGATACATCATGTCTTGTGGAATTTTGAGTATCATTATAATAAATATGTGATCTAGGCAAAAAAGCTGCAATCTCAAAGGTGCTTTCGTCTATTCTATGAGAATCTGTGAGAAAAATCTCACTATTAAAGGCTTTATGCACGAAATGCTTTTCTACACTTTGTGCGTAGTTGGCTTCCCATTGTGTCGCTATGCCTTGCATTGCCATTGTTTTAGTCATACATTCCCTCATTTTTAATTTTTATAATATTATATATTATATTTTATTTTTAGTCAATACCTCTTGTGTATTGTAAGTTAAATCTAACAGGGGCAATTTTTGTTTGCCAAAGCACTCTTATCGGTAAAAGAAAGGTCAAATGGAGTAATTAGAATCCAAAAACTTAAAAAAGATTATAAAGCATTAGAGCTACTCTAAGTCAAGGGGAGGGAGATTTTAAAAAATTTTACGCAAAATTCTGTATATTTACTTACTAAGCGTTTTGCTTAGAGCTATTTTTCTTTAAAAGCACGATTTTGCCGCGTTTTAGACTAAGGATATTTTGCGTTTTTAGGCTTTGTAAAATTCTATTTACCACCTTTCTTGAGGTGTTTAGCTGCTTTGCGATTTCTTCATTTGTTATAAGGATTTCCTTGTTATTAAAACTCTCTAAAAAGTCTAGGATTCTAAAGGGTAGCTGTTTATATTTCACATCCTCTATCAGCCTTGTAAGCGTGGTGTAGCGGGTAGCAAAAAGAGAAAAAATAAGGCTTTGATACTCCTCATCTTGCATCATCAGCCTTTTTGCCAAGCTAACAGGGATAAGATAGCCCTTAATATCACTCGCTGCTCTTGCTGTGGCTACGGCTGCTTGTTGCGTTAGCGCACTAGCGATATTTACGATACAATGCTCCTTGCAAAAATCATAAAGCACGAGCTCTTTTAGGGCATTTTCCTCCCTTTCCACACTCACAGACACGCTAACTCTGCCTTCATAAAGATCAAAAACCTCCTTGCAAATATCGCCCTCATAAAAAAGCACAGAATCCTTAGTGAATTCAACATATTTAGAATCTCTTTTGATACACTCAAAAAGTCTTGCAGATAGGCTCATAACCATCCTTTTATTTTGCATTATAATAAAAATTCTTAGCTCTTGTGCTACTTAGGTAGTTTTGCTCTCTTTTAAACTTTTTTATACTTTCACTCTAGCTTTGCTAGAAATTTATTTAAAAGGATAAGAAATGTTCTATCTACCAATCACGATGTGTATCGCACAAGAAAACACGGCTAAGGCAGCAAAAGTGTATGAGAAATACAAACAGCCTTTTTTGGATTCTGTGGTGGGAGCAAAGAGCAAGGAGTTTTTGCTTAGAGATGAGGATGTGCAAGTTTTGCACGGCTTTGATAAGGCAGAAAATGCTAAGGCTTACTTAGAAAGTAGCTTGTTTAAAAACGATGTTGTAAGCGAGCTTTCCCCGCTCTTTGATAAGACACCACAAATTTGTCTTTACGAAGTGCTTTCATAAAGGCAGATTAAGCAA
>CASFHJ010000021.1 GCA_949294425.1 uncultured Campylobacter sp. | reverse complement strand
TATGGAATTTTTGGATAATCTTAGCATAAGAGCCGTTGAAAGCAAATTTAAAAAAGGCTTACCCATTGAAGCTGGAGCTATACTAATAGCTGATGTTGACGGAAATATAGAACAAAGCTTAGATGATGATTTAAAAATGCTTGAAGCTTGTTTTAAAGAGGCTGGAGCAAGTGAATTTAAGATAGCAAAAGATGAAAAAGAAGCCGCTGATATATGGTTTGCTAGAAGAAACTGCTCTCAAAGCATACATGTGTATGGGAAGTTAAAGCTAAATGAGGATATTACCGTGCCAAGGTCAAAGCTACCAGCCTTACTTAAGGGCATAGATGAGATTTCTAAAAAATATGGCTTTAAAATTCCTTGTTTTGGGCATACAGGAGATGGAAATGTGCATGTAAATGTGATGGTAGAGGATAAGAATGATGAAAAAGAGGTGCAAAAAGGGCATGAGGCTATCACTGAAATTTTTAAACTAGCTGTAAAACTTGATGGAACACTAAGTGGAGAGCATGGCATAGGACTTAGCAAGGCTCCTTTTATGAATTTAGCCTTTAGTGAGGCTGAGATGAATATAATGCGTTCTATAAAAAATGCCTTTGATCCTAATAATATCTTAAATCCCGGCAAAATGGGGCTTTAATGAGCTTAAAAAAAACTATAGGCTTCTTGCTTATATTTAAGGATAAAGAGCTTATGAATTATAGTGCAGCCCTCTCTTTTTACACCATGCTTTCTCTCATACCCATACTTTTTCTTTGCTTTTCTGTTTTTACTCAAATTCCTAGTTTTGATTTATATTATGATAGATTTAAAAGTCTAATCTTTGCCTTTTTAATACCCACACAACAAGAGCTTATATCAGCCTATCTTGATACCTTTTTAAAAAATAGCGTAAATTTAGGCATAATAGGGCTTGTGGCTATGGCTTTCACCTCTTTAGCCTTTTTTTCAGCCTATGACTTTGTTATAAATCGCATAACAAAAAGTGAGGCAAGAGGGCTTTGGCATAGTATAAGCTCGTATTGGACTCTTTTAACCTTAGTGCCGCTTGGGCTTGGGCTTTCTTTTTATATATCTAGCTACGTGCAAAAAACCCTTGATGATTTTAAGATAGGCTTAAATTTCTTTGAAATACTACCATTTTTGATAATTTGGTTTTTGTTCTTAATATCCTTTTCAAGCTCTATACAGAAAAAAACAAACAAAAAACATCTAATACTTAGCTCTTTCCTAGCCTCTGTTGTGTGGTATGTATGCAAAAATCTCTTCGTATACTACGTGGTATATAATAAAGCTTATACAAATGTTTATGGTTCTTTTTCTACGCTTTTGTTCTTTCTTATATGGATTTATATATCTTGGGTTATATATCTTTTTGGATTTAAATCTTATTATTACCTAAGTGTAGAGCAAGACAAAGGGCAAGAGATTAGCAAGGACAAGAAAAAGACTCAAAAAAGCAAAACGAGTGCTAAGTAAGGATAAAAGCAAATAGCTAATAAATACATAAAAACTTACAGCTAGCTCCTTGGAGTATAACTTAAAAGAAAAAAACTCAAGTAAAAAACTATCTAATAAATATCCAAAATTTATAAGATGTAAAAATAAAACAAGAGGATAAAAAACAACAAAAAGCACAGAAAGTGGTATGCAAAGAAGCTGTTGTAAAGAAACTAAAGGAAAAAAATAAAGCACAGGAGTTATCATAGCAAGAAAGGTCCATAAATTTAAAAGTATGATATTTATAAAATTAGAAAAAAACTTAGAAAAATGATTCATATACAAAAATATAAAAAATACCCCATAAATAGAAAAGAAAAAGCCAAGGCTGAAAAGTAGCTGTGGGAAAAGGCTTAT
>CASFHJ010000020.1 GCA_949294425.1 uncultured Campylobacter sp. | reverse complement strand
GCTTTTAAAAACGCTTCTAGAGTTTATCTTGGCTACTTAGAACTTGCTAAAATTTTAGAAGCAGAGCTTATGTATGATAAGGATTATAAAAAAAATTGTGCTACTCATTACAAAATGGCTGCTTATTATGCAAAATTAGCTAGAATGTATAAGGAGATGTTTTTTTGTATTTTCAAAAGCATAAGTATAAGCCCAAATTTAGCAGCCTTTTTGCTTTTGCTTCTAAGTTTTTTACCAAATAAAGCCATAGCTTTTTTATCAAAGATAAGAGTGGGAATGAAATGCAAAAATTAGGTATTTTTATATATTCTTTAGGTTCTGGTGGTGCTGAAAGAGTGGTTGCTACCTTACTTCCTACTTTAAATTTACACTTTGATACACATCTTATTTTAATGTCTGATAAAATTTCTTACGATATAAACGATACAAAGATCCATTTTTTAGAGCGTTCAAGGGCAGATGAAAATTCTATTTTGAAATTTTTAAAACTACCATTTTTAGCCCTTAAATACAAAAAACTTTGTCAAAGCTTAAAAATAGATACTAGCTTTGTTTTTTTAAATAGACCAAATTACATAGCACTTTTAGCAAGGGTGTTTGGGCTTAAAACTAAACTCATTATAAATGAATGCACAACCCCTAGCATTATGTATAAAAAACTATCTCTAACAGCTTTCATAAATAAAATTTTAATCAAAATGCTTTATAATAAGGCTGATTTGATTTTGGCAAATTCACAGGGAAATTAAGAGGATTTGCTTAAGAATTTCAATATAGATAGCCTTAAATGTAAAATTTTATATAATGCAATAGACCTAGAGGGCATAGAGCAAAAAGCAAAAGAGGATATAAGCTTTAAAAAGCCTTTTATACTAAGCGTTGGTAGGCTTGATAAGGGTAAAAACCACTCCCTTTTAATCAAAGCTTTTTCAAGGCTTGATACTGATTTAAAGCTACTTATACTAGGAGAGGGTCCTTTAAAAGATGAATTACAAAGGCTTATTAAGAGCTTAAATTTAGAACAAAGTGTTTTTTTACTAGGCTTTGATAAAAATCCTTATAAATACATGAGTAAGTGCGAGTTTTTTGCCTTTGCTTCCTCTTTTGAAGGCTTTTCTAATGTGCTTATAGAATGCCTTGCCTCATCTTGTGCTGTGCTTTGCACTGATCATAAAAGCGGGGCTAGAGAGCTTTTTAAAGATGATGAATTTGGACTTTTGGTTAAGGTAGATGATGAGGATAGTATGTTTTATGGGCTTAAAAAGATGATAGATGATAAAGAGCTAAGAAAGCTTTATAAGCAAAGGGCTAAATTTAGAGCTAAGGACTTTGACAAAACAAAGATAGCAAAAGAGGCTTTAGCCTTTTTAAAGGATTAGAAAATGTATATTAGAAAGGATAGCAAGAGATTTTTATTATTACTTGTTTTAGCTTATTTATTTTCTGTTTTATGTAGATTTTACTGGGTTTTTTGGGCTTCATCTTTTGATGAATTTTTCTTTAATGATGAGCTTATGATAGTTTCAAATGATGGATATGCCTTTGCTGAGGGTGCTAGGGATATGATAGCTGGTTTTCATCAAGAAAACGATCTTTCTTACTATGGTAGCTCTTTATCAAGCCTTACTTATATCTTTTATAAGATGCTACCTTTTAGCTTTGAAAGTATTATTTTATATATGAGTGTTTTTTTATCTTCTTTGCTAGTCTTACCTATAATGCTTATAGCAAGAGAGTATAATATGATAAATTCTGGCTTTTTAGCAGCTCTTTTAGCCTCTATAGCAAATAGTTACTACAACCGCACAATGGCAGGATACTATGATACTGATATGTTAGCTATAGTCCTGCCTTGTTTTATACTTTTTTTCATGATAAGACTAATCCTTAAAAAAGATCTTTATTCCTTGCTTTTGCTACCATTTTTTACTATGTTTTATCTTTGGTATTACCCCTCATCTTATACCTTAATAGTTGCTTTAATAGGACTATTTTTCATATATACCTTGCTTTATCATAGAAAAGAAAGCCTTATGTATATGGCTGTCATTTTTATGCTTGTATCAATTTCTTCTTTTGCCTTTTATTATGAGCTTTGTATTGTGGCTATTTTATTTGCTTTTTTTGTTCTTAAAAATGAGTATTTTAAACCAAAGATTATAGCTTTTTTAGTATTTTTATCCTTGCTTTTTTTACTTTTAAGCGGGGGACTTGATCCTATACTTTATCAGTTAAATTTTTATATTTTTAGAAGTGATGCCTCATCAAGCTTGGCTCAAGGCTTTGCGTATTTTAATGTAAATTTAACCATACAAGAGGTGGGAGATATAGATTTATCCGTGTTTATGCAAAGGATAAGTGCTAGTGAACTAGCCTTTATCTTTTCTTTTATAGGACTTATCTTGCTTTTAAAAAGGCATAAAAGTTTTATCCTTGCTCTGCCTATGTTAGCTCTTGGTTTTTTAGCCTTAAGAGGAGGACTTAGATTTACCATATATGCCATACCTGTGATGGCTCTTGGCTTTGCCTTTTTTTACGAGTATATAAAAAATTATCTTAAGCACTTAAGACTAAGGGCTAAAGAACTTAGACTAGCCCTTATTTCAAGCTTACTTGGCTTTTTGTTTTTCCTACTTTTTAGTCTTATTTTTGGCTCTGTTTTTTTCTTTGAGCTTTGTGTGCTTTTTGTATTTTTGTTTTTTATCTTTTATTTTTTAAAAAATAAAAAGATTTTAAATTTAGTGCTTATATGCTGTGCTTTTTACGTTTCCTTATTTTTTGCTATGAAACATATATATGAGTATAAGGCTCCAAGCGTTTTCACAAACACAGAGGCTAAAACCCTAGACTCACTTAAGGATATAGCTAGTAGAGAGGATTATGTTGTGGCTTGGTGGGACTATGGCTATCCTATAAGGTATTATTCTGATGTAAAAACCTTAGCCGATGGCGGCAAGCATTTAGGTAAGGATAATTTCTTTCCTTCCTTTATCTTAAGCAAGGATCAAATCTCAGCTGCCAATATGGCAAGACTTAGCGTAGAATACACAGAGCAAAATTTCAAAAGCCCATATCCTGATATATTACAAGCTATGATGAAGGATTATAATCAAAGCAACGAGCTTTTGTTTTTTAATGATATATCCAAAAAAAGCTTTGCTTTAAAGACAGAAAAAAGTAGAGATGTTTATATATATATGCCAGAAAGAATGTCAGATATTTTTTCAACTGTTGCTTCCTTTTCAAATATAGACTTAAAAACAGGTGAGATAAATACTCCTTTTTTCTTTTCCTCAGCCTATGTTTTGGGTAGAAATGGCGCTGATATAGTGCTTAGCAATGGCATAAGCGTTTCAAGTGATTTTACAAGGGTAAATATAAATGGCAAGGAAAGCTTTATAAATACCTTTGTAGAGTTAGTATCCATAAAAGATAGTATTTATAATATAAGAAAGATAGATGAAAATTCAAATATTTATATGTTTTTCATAAATCCTTCTTCTTTTTTGATTATGGATAAAACTATGTTTAACTCCTCTTACGTGCAGATGTTTTATCTAAATAATTATGATAAAGATCTTTTTGAGCTTGTTATAAATGATGCAAATTCTAAGGTCTTTAGGATAAAAAGATAAATGAAAATAGCCTTTTTAAGCCATAGCGCTATGTCAGTTTATCATTTTAGAATGCCTATAATTAAAGCACTTCTTTCTAAAAAACACGAGGTGCTTATTTTAGTGCCAAATGATGAGTATTCAAAAAGGCTTGAAAACGAGGGATTAAGAGTGATAAATTACGAGCTTAAAAGAGCTTCCATAAATCCTCTTGTGGTTTTTAAAAATTTTCTAAGCCTTAAAAAGCTTTTAAAATCACTAAAACTAGACGCCCTTCAAACTTCAGCTCACAAAAGCAATACCTTTGGCATTATAGCAGCTTTTTTTGCTGGTATAAAATTTCGTTTCGCTCTTGTTGAGGGGCTTGGTTCTTTTTATATAGATGATGATTTTAAAAGCAAGATAGTAAGATTTAGTATAAATTTTTTATATAAATTTTCTTTTAAACTTTGCACGAAGATCATCTTTGTAAATGAAAGTGATTCTTTGTTTATGAAAAAACTTGGCTTAAAAAATGAAAAGCTTTGTGTTATAAAATCAGTTGGGATAAATTTAAGATATTTTTTCCCGCAAAGCCTTCCACAAGATGTGAAAGACAAGTTTTTAAAAGAGCAAAAGCTAGATAAAAAGCCCATAGTTTTGATGATAGCAAGGGCTCTTTGGCACAAGGGCATAAAAGAATTTTACGAGGCAGCTTCCATGCTAAAAGATAGGGCGAATTTTATCTTAATAGGAGGGCTTGATGATAATAAATCCTGTGCTCCTCTTTCTTATCTAAACTCTGGCTTTGTAAAATACCTAGGAACAAAAGATAATATCTCTTTTTATCTAAATTTATGCGATATTTTTGTCTTGCCAAGCTATAAGGAGGGCTTTCCTCGCACGGTTTTAGAGGCTATGGCTTGTGAAAAACCTTGCATTGTGAGTGATTGTGATGGCTGTGTTGAGGCTATTAAAAATGGCTTTGACGGGCTTTATTGTAAAACAGCTTGTGCAAGTGATTTAGCAGATAAAATTTCCTTACTCTTAGATGATGAAAAATTAAGGCTTAATCTAGCAAAAAATGCCTTCAAAGAGGCTCAAAAATATGATGAAAATTTAATAGCTAAAAAATATTTACAAGTTTATGAGCAAAGTGGGTTTTATGTATAAGAATTTTTTTAAAAGAATTTTGGACTTTTTCTTTTCTTTGTTTTTAATCATCATTTTTTCTCCTTTGATGCTTTTAGTAGCTATTGTGCTTAAGATAGTGCAAGGTTCAGTTTTGTTTAAGCAAGAAAGAC
>CASFHJ010000019.1 GCA_949294425.1 uncultured Campylobacter sp. | reverse complement strand
ATGTATAAGAGGACCTATGGTAGCAGCATCTTTTATCTTTTCTGCCTTTTTTATCGCTCTTTTTACACCTACGCAAAAACCATAATTTTTAGCTAATTCAATTTCCAAGCACAGCTCCTATTTTTTTTAATATATCTTTGAAATTTGGAAAAGAGGTGTTTATACACTGGCTATCATCTATTTGCATACCACAAAGAAGTCCCAAAATAGCAAAACTCATAGCTATTCTGTGATCTGCGTAGCTATTTATACTAGCAAATTTTGGCTTAGAGCCCCTTATTTCAAAACCATCTTCAAGCTCCTTAGCCTCTATACCGCACTTAAGCAAATTTTCAACCATAGCCTTAATCCTATCGCTTTCTTTTACACGAAGCTCTTTGGCATTTCTTAAAACACTAATCCCATCTGCCACACAAAAGGCTATAGCAAGAGCTGGCGCCTCATCTATAAGCCAAGAGATATTTTCACTTAGTTCTATCGCCTTTAGTTTAGAGCTTTTAGCCCTTATCTCTCCTACACTTTCAAAATCATTTTTGTAAAATTTGTATTCTATATTAGCACCCATTCTTTCTAAAACCTTATAAGCTTCTATTCTGGTTTTATTTAAAAGGACATTCTTAACACAAATGCTTGAATTTGGCAAGATAATAGCAGCTAAAACAAAGTAAAAAACAGAGGAAGGATCATTTGGTATGCTTATATCAAGTGCTTTTAGAGGTTTTTTTAAGGGATTTATTTCTATACTTAAAGAATCACTTGATACAGATATAGGTGCATCCATGGCTAAAAGCATATTTTCGCTGTGGTTTCTACTTAAGCTTGGTTCCTTAAAAAAGGACTTAGAATTAGCTCTTAAACCAGCTAAAATAAGAGCCGTTTTTACCTGTGCTGATGAAATTTTACTCTCATAAGAAAAAGCTTTTAGGTTTTTATTACCCTCTATGCAAAGAGGGGCTAAATTTGCTAGATCTCTACCATAAATTTTAGCTCCTATATCGCTTAGTGGCTTTGAAACTCTTTTCATGGGTCTATTGTTTAGGTATTTATCTCCACTTAAGACAAAAAATCCCTCTACAGAGCTTAAAAAACCAAGCATTAAACGCATAGCTGTGCCTGAATTTCCGCAGTCAAGAACCTCATTTGGAGATAGAATTTTTTCTGGCGCTTCTATGCTTACAAAGTCATCTTTTAGCTCTACCTTAGCTCCTAGTTTTTTAATAATTTCAAGGGTGTTTATAGTATCTTGTGCTAAAAGATAATTACTAGCCTTGCTTTGATTTTTAGAAAGCATGGAAAAAATGGCAAATCTATGGCTTATGCTCTTATCAGATGCTACATGATCCAAGGTTAAATCAAAAGATTTTATAGCAGAAATTCTCATCTTAACTCAAGTCCTAGTTTATCTTTTAAAGCACTTATTATGCTGTCCATACAGGAACTTATCTGCGTATCCTCTAAAGTCTTACTCATATCTTGAAAGATAAAATTTATGGTAAGACTATATTTATCGCCCAAGCTTTCATCACTATATATGTCTACTAGTTTAAAGCTATTTAAAATTTTTATATCAAGCTCTTTTATGCATTCTCTTATTTTTTCATAAGAAAAATTCTTAGGGCTTAATATACTTAAATCCCTGCTAACACTAGGGAATTTAGAATAAGGCTTAGCATTTTTATCCTCAAAGAAAAGCTCACTTAAAGAAAATTCACAAATATAAGTATTAAGTAAGTCTTTTTGCTTTTCTAAAGCTAAGTGCAATCTACCAACAAAGCCTATCTTAAGCCCATTTTTAAAGATATAAGCCTGTTCATAAGGGCTTAAAAAAGAAAGAGAAGATTTTTCTAGCTTAAAATCGCCCAAGATATTTCTAAGATCTGTTAAAAAGCTGTAAAAATCAACTAAAGCAGGTTTTGCCGAGTTTGAAATCTTTGCTTCTTCTTTATAAGCAGAGCTTAAAAGAGCCATTTTAAGCTCTTCTTTGGAAGTTGCGTCAAAGACTACACCGCTTTCAAAAAGCTTGATTAGCTTTTTTGAATTTTTTAGATTAAAAGAGGCTGAATTTAAAAGATGATTTACAAGGGTGGTTCTTAAAGAATTTAACTCCTTTGTTATGGGATTTAAAAGCTTGTTTTTAACATTTTCAAAACCAAGATTTTCAAGCTCCTCTTTGCTATCTAAAACATAATGTATGCTTTCAAAATACCCGTTTAAAACAGCTCTTTGCTTTAAATCATAAATCTTTTTGTAATCTTTATAGCTTTGATTATTTATTCTATTTTTTTCTAGTATAAAAGAGCTTTTAGCCTCTATATTATCTATGCCTATGATCCTTACTATCTCCTCGCATATATCGGCTAAATTCTTTATATCGCTATATCTGTAGTATGGAACCTTAGCAGAAAACAAATGCCCATCTTTTGATACAACTATTTCAAAACCAAGTCTTTTTAGTATATCAACTATCTCATTTTCACTTATCTCAGCACCTATGCTCTTGCAAATTTTATCTACATTTATTTTTATCTCGGTTTTTTCCTTGCTAAAGGATATGCTTTGAGAGGAAGTATAAATGCTAACACTAGAACAAGAAGAAATTCTTTTTAAAAGATAAGAAACTCCAAATTCAATATTACTCTCACTGCCTCTAAAGCTTCTATAAACAGTATCTTTATCTTGCTTTTTATACTTATCCTTAGCTAAGGCTATAACTTGAGGAAAGGAATACTGCGCCTCTATCATAGCTAGTTTGGTATTTTTATTTATCATAAATCGCTCTTCTTGATAAATCCCGCTTACACTTAAAATTTCATCTTTACAGCTTATAGCACTTTCGCCATCAGCTAATTTTGAAATATTTAAGCTTATTATCTCCTCATTTTTGCAAAGCGTATTAAAATCATAAGCATTAAAAATAACGCCAGTTGAATGAGTAGCATAAGCAAGATGATTTAAGATATTATCATCTTTAAGCATACCTATGCTAGCTAGTCTTAGCCTTAAAAGTAAAGGCAAAGATAAATCATCGCTAAGCTCTATAACTCTAAAATTAAATATGCTATTTAAATTATTATCAACATTTAGCCTTAAAACCCTTCCAACTCCTATGGTATTTGAAGGCTCTACAAAGTCTTGCATCTTTACAAGGCTTTCATTAAAATAAGCTGCCAAATCCCTAGCTATGCCGTAAACGCTTAAGCAATCCCCTCTATTTGGCGTAAGCTCTACTTCTATTAAATCATCATTAAAGATAGGGTAGCTATTAAGCTCTTTTCCCGGCTCTAAAACTCCTATACTATCATCAAGTATCATAATGCCGTCATTTATCTTTTCAAAGCCAAGCTCTGTGCTAGAACAAATCATACCAAAGGAATCAACCCCTCTTAGCTTAGTATTTTTTATACTCAAGTCCCCTATTTTAGCACCCTCTAAAGCTACAGCTACAAATTGCCCCTCATCTACATTTGAAGCGCCACAAACTATCTGCAAGTCTTTATCGCCTACATCTACCTTGCAAACATTTAACTTATCAGCATTTTCGTGCTTTGTTTTTTCCTTAACAAAGCCAACTACTACCTTATCACTTACTCTTAAGCTCTTAGTAGAATCAAGCTCTATGCCTATAGAATTTAAAGCCCTTGTAATGTCGTTTAAATTTTTATTTTCCAAATTTAAAAATTCACCTAACCAAGTTCTAGTAAATATCATATAAACTGCTCCAAAAGTCTTAAATCTCCTTCATACATTGACCTTAAATCAGGCACTTTGTAAAGTAGCATGGCAAATCTTTCTATGCCAAGCCCAAAGGCATATCCACTTACATTCTCATACGAAACAAAGCTAAAAACATTAGGATCAACCACTCCACAGCCAAGCACCTCAAGCCAACCACTTCCCTTACAAACCCTACAACCATCTCCTTTGCAAAAAACGCAGGATATATCAACCTCAGCTGAAGGTTCAGTAAAGGGAAAAAAGCTAGGTCTAAAGCGAATTTTCACATCTCCAAACATATAAAGTAAAAAATCACTTAAAACCTTTTTTAAATTTGCAAAAGAAACTCCCTGTCCCTCCTCTACAACAAGGCCTTCTATCTGGTGAAACATAGGCGTATGAGTCAGGTCAAAATCCCTCCTAAAAACAGCACCCGGAGCTATAGCTCTAATGGGCGGTTTTTGAGAAAGCATGGTGCGAATTTGCACTGGGGAGGTATGTGTTCTTAATAATCTTTTATCCTCAAAATAAAAGGTATCTTGCATATCTCTTGCTGGGTGAGACTTTGGCAAATTTAAGGCTTCAAAATTATGAAAATCATCTTCTATTAAAGGACCGCTTTCAACGCTAAAATTCAAAGACACAAAATACTCAATAATCTTATGCATAGTCAAAGTAATAGGATGCAAGGCTCCAACACTTGCCTTATCATCAAAATACTCAAAATTAAAGACATTTTCTTTCATTTTAGCATTTAAATTCTCATACTCTAGCTCTTTTAACTTAGTAGCAAAAGCTTCATTAAATTCATCTTTTTCTTTGTTTAACTTAGCAGCTAAAAGCTTTTTATCCTCATCATTTAAGGCTCTAAGCTCTGCAAATTTCTTTGTGAGCTCACCTTTTTTTCCTAAAACAGAAAGCCTAATGCTTTCTAAATCTTGTAAAGTAGAACATAATTTTATTTTTTCAAGTATATCTTGCATATTTCTCTTTCAAAAAACTCAATTTTATACTATTGTAGCAAAAAATTATCACTTTTCAAAAAAAAAAAACATAAAAAATTTAGCTCTTATGTAAAATTGTAACTTAAAAAATACTTTTGGATACAAAAAAATATATTTGGATATTTTTTATGTAAAAAATATATTATAATTTTCAAAGAAGATGATTTACACACAGGGGTTAGTATGAAAAGTTTTGAATACGATCTAGTAGTTGTAGGAGCTGGTAATGCAGCACTTTGTGCGGCAATAAGTGCAGCTTCTAAGGGTGCTTTAAAAATAGCCTTACTTGAAAGCTCCCCTAAAAAATGGCGTGGTGGAAATTCTCAACATACAAGAAATTTACGCTCTATGCATAATGAACCAACAGACGTTTTGACAGACTCTTATAGTGAAGATGAATTTTTTGATGATGTTTTTAAAGTTACAAAGGGGCAAACAAACGAGGAATACGCCCGTTTTGTAATATCACGCACACCTGAAGCGGTTAACTTTGCTAAAAAATACGGAGTGAGATTTCAGCCCTCTATGAGAGGCACACTTCATTTAGGACGCACAAATGCCTTTTTTTTGGGCGGTGGCAAAAGTCTTGTAAATGCTTATTTTAATTCTGCAAAAGATCTTGGCATAGACATATACTACGAATTTGAAGCCCTTGATTTGAAATTTAAGGATAAAAGATGTGAGGAAGTTTTGGTGCTAGATAAAAAAGAAAATAAAGAGCTTCTTTTTAAGGCTAAAGCCTTTATCATAGCAAGTGGAGGCTTTGAGTCAAATTTAAAATGGCTTGAGGAAGCTTGGGGAGAAAAGGCTAGAAATTTTATCATAAGAGGAACTAGGTTTAATCAAGGCAAGATGTTAAAATCCTTGCAAAAAAACAAGGCTAAGATAATAGGAGATCCAACCCAAGGACACATGGTAGCAATAGACGCAAGAACCCCAAAATACGATGGTGGAATAGCTTCTCGCGTAGACTGCGTATCCTTAGGTATAGTTGTAAATAAAAAGGCTCAAAGATTTTATGATGAGGGAGAGGATTTTTGGCCTAAAAGATACGCTATTTGGGGAAGATTGGTTGCAAATGAAGAGGATCAAATAGCTTATTCTATAACTGATTCTAAGGTGCAAAAATGCTATATGCCCTCACTTTTTGAACCCATAGTATGTAATAGCATAGAAGAATTAGTCAAAAAAATAAATCTTGATGAAAAGGCTCTTAAAAACACTATAGACGAGTATAACAAAGCCGTAGTTGATGGGGATTTTAACCACACTATACAAGATAATTGCTACACAAAGGGACTTAAAATAGAAAAGACTCACTGGGCTTTAAGGCTTGATACTCCGCCATTTTACTGCTATCCACTTCGTCCGGGTGTTACTTTTACTTATATGGGTGTTAAGGTAGATAAAAATGCTAGGGTATATGCTGATGATGAAAGCTTGTTTGAAAATGTGTTTGCAGCTGGTGAAATAATGGCTGGAAACATTCTAACTCAAGGCTATGTAGCCGGTTTTGGTATGAGTATAGGAACTGTTTTTGGAAGACTTGCTGGCGAAAATGCTTTTGATTTGATAAAAGGATAAGAAATGAAGATAAGTAAAATTTATGAAGAAGCTACCAAATCTTGCGTGATATGCAACTCCTGTAGATACTGCGAGGGGCTTTGTGCTGTTTTTCCAGCCATGGAAAAAAAGAGGGAATTTTCCTTGCAAGATGTGGATTATCTAGCGAATTTATGCCATAACTGCTCTGAATGCTTTTATGACTGCCAATACGCCCCTCCTCACGAATTTAATGTCTCAATACCAAAGCAATTCTCCCTTGTTAGAAAGGAAAGCTATAAAAAATACGCCTATCCAAATTTTTTAAGCAAGGCTTTTGATAAAAATGCTTGGCTCACTAGCATTTTGCTTGTGATAGCCATTTTTTTAGGCTTTTTTGCAGCTTCAAAAACAGATGTAGATGCAAAGGGAAATTTTTTCGCTATTATTTCTTATGAGTATATGGTAAGTGTTTTTAGTATAGTTTCTATCTTTGTTTTTATTGTCTTAATGCTTTCTTTTGTGAAATTTGCTAAAGCAATAGAGTTAAAAGGGGTAAATCTAGCCATCTTTATAAAAAGCCTAAAAGACGCCCTAAGTCTTAAATACCTAGGCGGACATAATGCTGAGGGCTGCACCTATCCAAATGAAAAAAGAAGCAATATAAGAAGATATTTTCATCACTTAACAGCTTATGGATTTTTATTTTGCTTCATAGCTACTAGTTTAGCAGCCTTTTATCATCATTTTTTAAATATTCACGCACCATATGACATAACGCAGTTTCCAAAGCTTTTTGGAAGTGTGGGCGGGGTCTTACTTTGTATAGGAAGTTTGGGCTTATTTTTCTTGAAGCTCAATGCAGACAAGGATATAATAGATGAAGAAAGCGTGGCTATGGATTATGTTTTCATTTTCATGCTTTTTATAGCCTCTTTTAGTGGGCTTGTTTTGATGTTTTTAAGGGAAAGCTATCTACTTTCTTATGCACTTTATTTTCACTTAAGCACGGTTTTAGTCTTTTTTATACTTATGCCTTATTCAAAATTCGTTCACATGTTTTACCGCTTTATAGCCTTGCTTAAATTTAATGCCGAGGATAAGGATTAAGCTTAGGTCTATAAATAGACCTAAGCTCTTGCTATCTTTTCTTCTACCTTCTTTTTTGCCTCATCTAAAAGGCTTTTGCTTTTAGCTCTTAAGAAAAAGCTTTGCTCTATCTTGACTTCTATTTTTTCTTGAGTTTTAGAATCAAGCAAGGGAATGAGGAGCTTTTGTATCTCTTCAAGTCGCCAATGAGCTATGATAGAGCCGCCGCAATCCCTTTGTGCTTGAAGCTGTGTAGTTATAGAATTAAGCACCAAACTTAAATACTTTGCTTTTATCTCTACTTTGTCTTTGATTTTTAGCCTCAAAATCGCCCCACTTAAGACACATTCTAAATCATTTTCCACCGCATACGCTATGCCCACACTTCCATCTTTACTAAGTAGCACATCATCTTTTTTAGGATACAAGCTTTGTAATGATTCTTTTGCAAAATCCTTAGAATCCAAATACACTTCACTTTTGCCTACTCCAAATTTACTAAGATTACTAACTCGCACAAAGGGCAAACCCTTTTCTTTGTAAAAGTTGCTACCCGGTTCTATGGACTTGTATATATCTACAAGCTCGTGCAATCTTTTGTGTGGCAGGGATTTTAATAAAGCCTCGTTTTTCTCGTATTTGCTTTGATAGTATTCAGCATCTAATCTACCGCTTTCTTTAAGGCTATTAGCTAGAGTGCGGATAGTGTAGTTTGGGCTTGCTATCTTGTCATTGTGAGAATTTGACTTGTCGAATTCGTGGCGTGTGTGCGTAGCACTTGACCATACTTGCAAATCTAATATATTAGCTTTATCACAAGGTGTAAAATCTACATCATTAAGGCACAGAGTT
>CASFHJ010000018.1 GCA_949294425.1 uncultured Campylobacter sp. | reverse complement strand
TATTGATATAGCACAAAGCCTTAAAAATATCTATAATCTTTTCACTCAAATAGCTCCTAAAAATAATTCTACTTTTTATACAAAAGATGACTTAGCCTCCTTTCCAGCAGCTTTTATATACGATGAAAAAAGTCTAAATTTCATAAAGGGCTATGATTTTAAAGAATGGCAGGGTATGGGGGATTATATAGCACCAAAAGGCACAAAACTTGTTATCTTAAATGAAACAAGCAAAAATGATATATTATTTAGCCATACAACTTTAGACCTTAGTGCTTATACAAACAAAGATGAGAGCGTATCAAAGGCGGGAGTATTTTTGCTCTTTGCTTCTAAGCTTATAAATTCACCCTTTATAGAGGGCGAGACTACCACGCTTGGCAAAATTAACGGACTTGATAAGGATATAAGCAAGAAAGACTTAGAGAAATTTACTAGCTTTATGAATGCAAACAAGCTAAATTTCAACTCTAGCACAAGCTCTTACAGCTCTAGCTTAGATATAATAGGCTTAAGCCTAAATTTAGCTCTAAGCAAGGAACATAATCTAAGCTTACAAAAAGACGCAGCTAAGTTCTTGCAAAGATATAAAGAGCTTTTAAACTCAAATCTTAGCTTAGATGAATTTAAAGATGAGTATGTGAAATTTAAAAAAGAGTATGAAGACTTTTTACAAAACTTTTCAAAAGAGCTTAAAGAAAAAGAACTTTCTAAAATTCCTAGTGTTGATTTAAATTTAGATGATGAGAAAAAACCTTTCTCCCCCATACAAGCTGAAAGTAAAAGTGAAACTTTTACTTATGATGATATAGCTAAAAATTTCTTTTTATCTTTTTTAGAGAATGAAAGAAAAAAGGGAAATGATGTATTAGAATTATTAGAGAATTTATTTAAGATAGATAAAAACAAAAGCTTAATTCTTAATCTTACTTTTGTATTCTAAATCTTAAAATCAAGCTTATTTTTATCTACTTTAAATAACTTTTCTAATAATTCTAATATATCAGTTCCCTTTTTTCTTTCATTTTCTAAAAAGTCTAAAAAGAAGTTTTTAGCTATGTCATCGTAAGTATAGGTTTGATTATCGCTTTTTGCTTGTATGGGAGAGAAAGGTTTTTCTTTGGAAGCTTCTTTAGGAGTAGAATTTGTGTTGGGCTTTGTGTTTTCTTGTGAATTTAAATTTAATCCTTTTGAATTTAACTTTTCATTTTCTAACAACTCATCATTTAAGGCTTTTAATTTAAGCCATTCTTGTTTAAAGTCCTTTGTGTTTAAATTTGAGCTTAAAAGCTCTTGAGCCTTGCTAAAAAGCTCTAAGGATTTAAAGGAAGTTATCGAATTTTCTTGCATAAAATTTTTAAGCTCATTTATTTCGTCCGCACTCATAGACTTATCAAGTCCTTTTATCTTAGCTCTTATATTCAATTCGCCAAGATATTCATTTGAATTGAAAAATATATACGCTAAGAATAGTCCTTGTTTATGAAGTTCTGTTTCATTATTTGTATATGTTTTATATAAATTTTTATCAAAAGCTTTTATGGCTTTATCATTTAGCAAATTTTCATTTTCTTTAAGCTCTTTTAAGATATTTTCATCCACAAAGGCGAGTTTTTTTATATCGTTTTTGCTGAAATACTCCTTATCTTGCAAATTTTCTGACTCAAGTAAGGATGTAAAATTTTTATATAGCTTTTCTATGCTTTTTTGTGTATCTATACTGGAATAATTACCTACCATAGTTACTTCGAGTTTTCCTATCCTGTCTAAAAAGTTTTTAGAAGAGCGAAAAAAATCAGACAGCTTATTTTTCGTCTCTTCTTTTGGATAGTAGCTCGTATGTATGGAATAGTTTGAAGTTATCATCTTTAAAAATCCATAATCTAATAACGCCATCCTCCAAGATCGCTTTCAAATCTTTCTTTATATTTATTTGCAATCTCTTTTATAACCATATTGTTGTTAAGAATGGCACTTGAGTTTATCCTGTAAAATTTTTGCGTTCTTATATCAAAAGCACCTACCCCGTAAGTAAAATATACATATTTTCCATATCTAGAATATCCGATATTTTTCTTAACTGTATAAGAAAGTAGCATATAAGGATCGTTTCCTACAGCCGATAGCCACTCATTTCTTTTTAATATGCTGCCTCCCTTGCATATTTCAACATCGATAGAGCAAAAACCTTTTTTAAGCTCATCTATGCTATAGAATGCAACTCCTATTTTTTCGCTTGAACTAAGATAAAAATCGTGAACAACATACCCACCCTTAACCTGCTTCTTTTCTTCTAAGGTTAAAACCTTTACACCCGGACTTTTTTCAGTGAGTTTGCCATTGGTATAAAAGGCTAACAAATCAGTAGCAAAAGATAAATTTATAATAAAAGTAGATAAACTTAAAATAACAAATATCTTTTTAATCATTAATTTTACTCCTTAAAAAATAAACTATCTTTTAAATTTAAATCGTCAAATTTTAAAAAAGATTTAGGAAAGTTAGTGTTTAAATTTATATCTTGTGTAAAAAAGAAATTTAAATTTAAAACCTTTAAATTTATTTTTTACTTCTATACATTAAGCCTTTAAATCAACTTTGTTTTTATCTACCTTAAATAAATTCTGCAATAATTCTAATACATCATTTCCTTTTTTTCTTTCATTTTCTAAGAAAGTTAAAAAGAAGTTTTTAGCTATATCATCATAAGTATAAGTTTC
>CASFHJ010000017.1 GCA_949294425.1 uncultured Campylobacter sp. | reverse complement strand
TTCTTAAATTTATGTTGTAAGTGTAAATTTTCTAAACATAGCTAAAATATTTTTTAAAATAATCTTAAAATTTTTATCGTTTTTATTGTATTCTTACATCTTAACATCTTTAATATTTAGACAAAAAGGGTTGATTATTATGCATGTAGTTAAAGATGAAAGCTTGTATCCTAGACTATTAGCAGATATAGGCGGGACAAATGCTAGATTTGCTCTGCAAAAAAGCAGGGCATCACAGATAGAAAACATAGAGGTGTTATCTTGCTCTGATTATGATAGTTTATTAGCTGCTATCTTGGCTTATCTATCAAAAAATGCTAATTTTTCTGTTAAATTTGGCGCTCTTGCACTTCCTAATCCTATCTTAGGTGATTGGATACAAATGACAAATCATCACTGGGCATTTTCCATGGAAAAGACTAGAAAGGCTTTAGGCTTTGATATTTTATTAGCCATTAATGATTTTACAGCTCAGGCTCATTTTATAAGAAATTCTACCGATTTAGAAATGGTGCAAGTAGGAGGTAAAAGTTGTGATATACATTCTGCCAAGCTAGTTTTAGGACCTGGAACAGGTCTTGGACTTAGTGCTATAATACCTTTTGGGAAGGATTCTTACACTGCACTTGCTAGTGAGGGAGGTCATGTAAGCTTTACTCCTTTTGATGATATTGAGCTAATGATTTTTAAATATGCTAAGCAAAAATTCACTCATCTTTCAGCAGAAAGGCTTATAAGCGGGGCTGGATTATCTTTAATATATGAAGCCTTAGCACATAAGGAGGGCAAAAAAGAGCTAAAAATGAGCCCAGAGCTTATAAGCTCTAAGGCAATGGATAAATCTTGTAGCTTATGCTCTTTAAGCTTGGATATTTTTTGTGCTATTTTAGGGACCTTTTGTGCTGATGCTGCGCTTACTTTAGGAGCTAGAGGAGGTGTTTATATATGTGGAGGCATTGTGCCTAGCTTTGTTGAGTATTTTAAAAATTCTACTTTTAGATCTCGTTTTGAAAATAAGGGCAGAATGAGTTCTTATCTTTCAGATATACCTGTATATGTTGTTTTATCAAAGTATTCTGGCATACACGGAGTGTCTGTAGTGCTTGATAAATACTTAAAAGATAATTTTACCAGTCATTGAAAGGAAAAATTTATGAAAACAAGATCCTCTGGCTTTGCTTTAACAACCCTTACTACTCTTTTCTTTTTCATGGGTTTTATCACGGTTTTAAATGATATTTTAATACCGCATCTTAAGGTTGTTTTTGAGCTTAATTATTTTGAAGCAGCTCTTATTCAGTTTTGCTTTTTTGCTGCTTATTTCATAACAGGTTCTATTTTTGGAAAGCTTTTGGAAAAAATATCTTATCCCTTGGGTGTAGTTTTTAGTTTTATTTTAAGTGCTCTTGGCTGCATACTTTTTTATCCAGCAGCTTCAAGTGCTTCTTATCCTGTGTTTTTATCTGCTTTGTTTGTCTTAGCAAGTGGGGTAGTGCTTTTACAAACCGCTGGCAATCCTTTTGTTACCCTTTTAGCTCCCGGTAAGGAGGCTCAAACGCTAACCTTAGTGCAGGCATTTAATTCTTTAGGAACTACCTTAGGACCTCTTTTTGGTGCTGTTTTTATTTTAGCAGATAATGTTACATATGCCACAAAGGCTGAGGAGGCTCAATCTGTGCAAGTTCCTTATTTGATCATAGCCGGGGTTTTGATAGTCTTAGCCCTTTTGGTTTATTTTCTTAAACTACCAGATGTAAGACAGGTAGCCCAAAAGATAAGCGATGATAATAACGATGGGAAAAAGACCATGTTTGAGTATCCTCACTTGGTATTAGGTGTTGCTGCTATATTTTTTTATGTTGGAGCTGAGGTTTCTATAGGCTCATTTTTGATACTTACCATGCAAGATTTACTTAGTATAGATGATAAAAGTGCAGCAGCTTACATAGCACTTTATTGGGGAGGAGCTATGGTGGGCAGGTTTATAGGCAGTGCCATTATGAGTAAAATAGCTCCAAATAAATGCCTAGCTTTTAATGCCTTTGTAAGCATAGTGCTTATATTAATAGCCATATTTTGCGGAGGAATCATAGCCATAGTAAGCCTAATAGCCATAGGATTTTTTAACTCCATCATGTTTCCAACTATATTTTCTTTATCTACAAATTCTTTGGGTAAATTTACAAGCGTAGCTTCAGGGCTTATTTGCATGGCTATAGTTGGAGGAGCTTTAATACCGCCGATTCAAGGCTTATTTGCGGATTATTTTACTCTCTTATCATCTTACATTGTGCCTATATTTTGCTATTTTTATATATTATTTTTTGCGTTAAGGGGATATAAAATAGTATAAGTATGATTAAAATTTTAAATCGCAAAGTTTTTTGCGATTTACTTTAATCTCTTTTTAAGCTTATTTATATATAATTTCAACTTTCACTTTCTTAGAAAACATCATATTCTTTAAAGCTAGGGCTTAAAGCCTTATGTTAGTATCATAGTTTTTTAAGTTAGTTTTGTTCTTTAATTTAATATT
>CASFHJ010000016.1 GCA_949294425.1 uncultured Campylobacter sp. | reverse complement strand
TTGCAACACTAATGTTGAACTAGTTATGCAAAAGATGACTTATCCAAGTAATGTTATCATAAAAAAGGTTGGTTTCCCGATACTGCTGTTGATTTAGATGATGAAAAATTTTGCTTTGTAAATCTTGATGTAGATCTGTATGAACCTACTAAGGCTGGATTGGAGTTTTTTTATCCAAGAATGCAACGCAGTGGTGTAATCCTTATCCATGATTATTTTAATATAGGCTATCCGGGTGTCAAAAAGGCAGTCAATGAGTTTTGTGAAAAAGAAAATATAAGATGCTTTCCTATAGGAGACGCTTTTAGCATAGCTATACAAAAAATTTAAAGCAAAATATCAAGAATTCTTGCAAGTTAAAGGATTTTTGTGGTAGTGTAAAAAATTCCTGCTTTAAAAGCAGGAATTTAAAGCTAAATATGTTAATTATCATACTTTGCATATTAATTTTACAAGATAAAAAATAGTATTGATATAGATAAAAAAGTGGACATAAACATAGTTTCTAGGCTCTTACCAAAAAGAGTCAATAAGTAAAATTAGGATAAAGATTTTTGATATATCTAAATAAATTTTACTTTATGAGATTGAAAAAAACTCTAAATCAAAAAGCCAGAAAAGTAGCTAAAAAGATACCTAAATATTTACTAAAGCACTAGATCAATGAGGCAGAATTTATTTATAGCACTCTTTAATAGATACGAGCTTTTACTCATAATACCTCATTATTTTAAATCCACCTTCTTTTAAATAAACATCTTTTTGCATGAGTTTCAAATCACTTTTCATCATATCATCAACTAAATTTTGCAAAGAAAATTCCCTTTTCCATCCAAGTTCTCTTTCTGCTTTGCTTGGATCTCCTAAAAGTAAGTCAACCTCTGTCGGTCTAAAATATCTAGGATCTATCTTTAGCACTATTTGCCCTGTTTTTAGATGTGAAAAATCTAAGCCAAGTTCGTCTAATCTCTTTGAATTTAAAGAGGATATAATGCCTTGTTCTTCTAGTCCTTTGCCCTTAAATTCTAGTTCTATTCCGCAAAATTCAAAGGCTAATTTAACAAAATCCCTTACCATAGTTGTTTGTCCTGTAGCAATAACCCAGTCATCGGCTTTTTCGTGTTGTAGTATCAAATGCATCATTTTAACATAGTCTTTTGCATGCCCCCAATCTCTTTTGGCGTCTAAGTTTCCAAGATAAAGTATATCTTGTAAATTCAAAACTATCTTAGCTACGGCTCTTGTTATTTTTCTGGTTACAAAGGTTTCCCCTCTAATTGGGCTTTCGTGATTAAACAAGATCCCATTGCATGCAAAGATATTATAAGCTTCTCTATAATTTACTGTTATCCAATACGCATACATTTTTGCAACAGCATAAGGAGATCTTGGATAAAATGGTGTTTGCTCATTTTGAGGGATTGCTTGCACCTTTCCGTAAAGCTCTGAGGTTGAGGCTTGGTAAATTCTAGTTTTTTTTGTTAATTTTAAAAACTTAACAGCTTCTAAAATTCTAAGTGTTCCTATTGCATCAGCATTAGCTGTATATTCTGGAGTTTCAAAGCTTACATGAACGTGAGATTGTGCAGCTAGATTATAAATTTCATCAGGCTCAATATCAGCAATTAAGCTAGTTAGATTCATAGAATCCGTCATATCTCCAAAATGCAGGTGAAAGTTATGCTTACTTTTATCGTGATGCCCGTCAAATAAATGATCTACTCTATCTGTGTTAAACAAAGAAGAGCGTCTTTTTATCCCATGAACTTCATATCCTTGATTTAGCAAAAATTCACTCAAATAAGCACCATCTTGTCCTGTAACTCCGGTTATTAAAGCTTTTTTAGCCATTTTTGTCCTTTTATTTATCGTTTCTTCCAAAATCATCATCAAAGCGTATAATGTCATCTTCCTCTGTGTATTCGCCAACTTGCACTTCGATAAGCACCACAGGAATCTTGCCTTCATTGCTTAATCGATGTTTTTGACCCATTTTGATATAGATAGATTCGTTGGGACGCACTAAATTTTGTTGCCCTTCTATTTCCACACTTGCGGTTCCACTTAAAACTATCCAATGTTCGTTCCTATGAAAGTGTTTTTGCAAGGATAGTCTTTTGCCGGGCTTGACTTCTATACGTTTGATTTTATAGCCCATATCACTTTCTAAGATTGTATAAGTTCCCCAAGGGCGATGAGTTTTTAGATGATTTTTGCTTAAATTCTCATCATCTTTGATGGACTCAACTATCTCTTTTACTCTTTGCGTGGAATCTTTTTTAGAGATTAGCAAGGCATCATCTGTATCAACGATGACTAAATCTTGCACATCAAGTGCAGCAATAAATTTTTTATTGTTTTGGCAATACAAAAAGTTATTCTTACAATCAATAAGTTTGTGTTGTGAGTTT
>CASFHJ010000015.1 GCA_949294425.1 uncultured Campylobacter sp. | reverse complement strand
GAAAATGGCAAGGTTGATGAAGAGGCTAAAAGAATGAATAAGGCTATGTTTGCGGAGTATATGAATGGTGGAGCATAGCGGGCTCGAACCGCTGACCCCAACGCTGCCAGCGTTGTGCTCTCCCAGCTGAGCTAATGCCCCTTTTAAGATATGAAAGCAAAATTATATCAAAGATAGCTTTTATTTAGATTAAAAAGGGATTTTTTCTAAAATATAGATAATATTTTTTATCTTTTGCTAAATTTTATTTATATTATTTATCAAATTTACCTTTTATATGATATAATATCTTAAAAGAGACAAAAAAAATCTTATTTTTGAAAGGAAAATTTTGAAAGAGGTATATTTAGATAATAATGCCACAAATAGGCTTGATGACAACGCTTACGAACTCATGCTACCCTTTTTTAAAGATATGTATGGAAATCCAAACAGCCTTCATATCTGGGGAACGGAAACTCACCCAGCCTTAAGAGAGGCTATGGATAAAATTTATGAGGGGCTTGGAGCAAATGAGCTTGATGATATAGTTATGACCTCTTGTGCTACTGAGAGCATAAACTGGGTTATGAAAAGCGTATATTTTGACAGGATAGCAAATAGCGATAGAAACGAGGTTATCGTTACTAGTGTAGAACACCCTGCTATAGCTTCTTCTGCTAGGTTTTTGAAAAATCTTGGAGTAAAGCTTATAGAGCTTCCTGTAAATGATGAAGGCTTATCAACACCAGCTGATTTAAGAGCTGCCATTAGCGATAAGACAGCTTTAGTTAGTGTTATGTGGGCAAACAATGAAACAGGCATGATTTTTGATGTTAAAGAAATGGCTGATATAGCACATGAGTATGGAGCCTTATTTCACACAGACGCTACCCAAGCGGTTGGAAAGATAAAGGTAAATTTCCATGAGAGCGGGGCTGATTTGGCTTCATTTTCAGCGCATAAATTTCATGGACCAAAGGGCATAGGCGGTCTTTTCATAAAAAAAGGTGTGGAGCTTAGCCCACTTTTTCATGGTGGAGAGCATATGGCTGGACGCAGAAGTGGCACACTTAATGTCCCCTTCATAGTTGCTATGGCTGAGGCTTTAAAGGTTGCAAATAGTATGCTAGACTTTGAAAATTCACACATAAGAAGGCTAAGAGATAAGTTAGAAGATGCAATCTTACAAATACCTGATGTAACCGTTGTTGGAGATAGATCAAGAAGGGTTCCAAATACCATTTTAGCTAGTGTAAAAGGCGTGGAAGGCGAGGCTATGCTTTGGGATTTAAATAAAAACGGCATAGCTGCAAGCACTGGTTCAGCCTGTGCTAGTGAGGATTTAGAAAGCAATCCTATAATGGAAGCCATAGGTGCTGAAAATGATTTGGCACACACTGCCTTAAGGCTTTCTTTATCAAGATTTAATACAGAAGAAGAGATAGACTACACTATAGAACAAGTCGCAAAGGCTGCAAATAGACTAAGATCTATTTCAAGCACTTATGCTTACAATCCAAACAATAGATAGAAAGGATAGAAAATGGGAAAACATAGTTTAATAGGCGGTTCGATTTGGGAAGCCTATTCTAAAAAAGTTCAAGACAGAATGAATAATCCTAAACACATGGGAGAATTTACAGAAGAAGATGCCAAAAACAGAAATGCAAAGCTTATAGTTGCTGACTTTGGTGCTGAGAGTTGTGGAGATGCTGTTAGGCTTTACTGGCTCGTTGATGAAAAAACAGATACCATAATAGATGCTAAATTTAAAAGCTTTGGCTGTGGAACTGCTATAGCAAGCTCTGATACCATGGTAGATCTTTGTATAGGAAAAAAGGTTGATGAAGCCGTTAAGATAACAAATTTAGATGTTGAATTTGCCATGAGAGATAATCCAGACACTCCAGCAGTCCCACCTCAAAAAATGCACTGTTCTGTTATGGCTTATGATGTTATTAAACAAGCAGCGGGTCAATATATGGGCGTTTCTCCTGAAAGCTTTGAAGATCAAATTATAGTTTGTGAGTGTGCTAGAGTAAGCCTTGGAACTATAAAAGAGGTTATAAGATTAAATGATCTTAAAACTGTAGAGGAAATCACTCAATACACAAAGGCTGGGGGTTTTTGTAAATCCTGCGTAAAACCTGGTGGACATGAAGAAAAAGAATACTATCTAGTAGATATTTTAGCTGATACTAGGGCTGAAATGGATAGAGAAAGATTAAAAGAAGCTACAAAAGACGATGTAGCCTTTGATGATATGACCTTAGTAAGACAAATAAAGGCTATAGAATCCGTCTTAGACTCTGATGTGCGTCCTATGCTAAACTATGATGGCGGGGATTTGGAAGTCATAGATATACAAAAGGGAGAAAACGGCATATCAGATGTTTATATAAGATACCTTGGTGCTTGTAATGGTTGTGCTAGTGGAAGTGGTGCCACTCTTTATGCCATTGAAAATATCTTGCAAGAAGAACTTAGCCCAAATTTAAGGGTGCTACCTGTGTGAGTTTAGTTGCCTTTGTGGCAACTACTCCTTTTTATCTGCTTAATAAATACTAAAAATTTATTTAAAAAACTAGCGAAGTTGTTCTAATCTTTCTTTTTTACTGCCTATTTCTGTTATTTGTATACCAAAATTTCCATCTACTATAACAACCTCTCCATAAGCTATTCTCTTATCGCCAACTAGAACTTCTAAGGGGTCATTTGCTAGTTGATTTAGTTCAACTACAGAGCCTATATCCATGGTAAGCACATCTTTTAGTAGCATTTTTTTATTGCCTATGCGAACTCTTATAGGAAGTCTAACGTCCATGATTAAATTCATATTTCTTAGGTTTCCTAGATTTGCTATATGAGCTTCATCATCTTCTTCGTCAACTCCAACCAAGCTATTTTCCGTTTGGTTTAAGGAGAGATACATTTTTTTATCAAGCACTAGAGCTATTTTTTCATTTAAATCAGCTATCTTTACATCAAAAAAGTATAGCTTATGAAAGCCCTTAAGATCTAAAGAATCAGCTACAAATTCGCATTTTTCCATCTTAAAATCCATCTTTGCTATATCTTTTTGCGCTCCTAAGGTGGTAGAAAAAGCAGACATTATGTTTAGTATGGATTCCTTTGCAGCGTCCATTTCATCGGAATTTAGCTGATCATTTCTAGAAATTTCTTCCTCTCCCATCATCCATTCACCAATGGCACTCATCAAAACAGCCGAGGCTAAAAGGGCAAATTTTCCACCTACACTCACATCAAATACAGCATTAACCAAAGGTGGTTTCATTGTATCTTGTTCATTTACGTCAAATTCTTGATATTCTGAAAATTGCGCCGCCTTTCCAGATAAGCCTTCAAGTGTGCTTGTTGCTTCGTTTGTAAAAATATTTAGAAAATCATTTATCATGTAATTTCTTCCTCTTCTTCATCTTGTATGTCTTCAACATAGACATTAGCTTTAGCTCTTCTTTCCTCTTCGTATTTTTCAAGTATCTCTTTAATCTCATCTTTATCAGTTCTTATAAGCTCTACTATCTTTATAGACTTTCTAAATCTATGAAGACCGATCTGAGCTAGGAAAACATCTTTTTTATCTATGGATACTATAGCCTTGTCGTCTGCTTGTCTATCAAGCTTTAGTATATCTCCTTGTTTTAGTTCTAAAAACTCATCTACAGAAATCATAGTTTTTCCCAAAATAGCCTCATACACCACTTCCGCACGTCCTATGAGTGTTTTTAGCTCTTTGTTTCTTGATTTTTTAGCTGAGGTTTCGCCCATCATAATATCTCTATTTGCTAGACGGCTTAAAACAGATTCTAAGTGCACCACAGGATAGCATATATTTACCATGCCACTTGAGTTGCCTATGATGATTTCCATAACAACCATTATAACAATCTCATTTTGTGCTACTATTTGAACTACGTTTGGACTTGATTCCTTGGCTTCAACGCTTGGATAAATTTCGGTTACATTAGACCAGCTTTCCTTAAGTCTTTGCATAACTATACGTAGTATAGAATCAAGCAGGTTAAGCTCTATATCTGTAAGCTCTCTTAAGGTTTCATAGCTATCGCCCTGACCTCCTAAGAGTCTATCTATCATAGGAAAGGCTATGCTAGGATTTATCTCTAAGACGCAGTTTCCATCTAGAGGCTTTATGGAAAAGACGTTAAAGCTTGTTGGGCTTGGCAAGGACATCAAAAATTCACCATAAGTCATTTGATCCACTGAGTGAAGTTTTATCTCCACTATACTTCTCATTATAGATGAAATTTGAGAGGCTAGGTTTCTTGCTAGTTTATCGTGTATACCCTTTATAGATCTTAGCTGTTCTTTTGATACTCTGTTTGGTCTTTTAAAGTCATATACTACTATATTTCTTTCGTCTTTTTCTTCTTTGCCTCTAGTGCCAATGCCGGAGTCGTTTTCATCAACAACTTCAAGTAAGGCATCTATTTCTTCTTGTGATAGTATCTCAGCCACTTATAACCCCCTCCCTAAGTTTTTTGATAAGTCTTTTATGAATTTGAGATATTCTTGACTCGCTTATATCTAAGATAACACTGATTTCTTTTAGGCTTAATTCCTCATAATAATAAAGTTGCAATATAAGCTGCTCCCTTTCATCTAAATTTTTAAGAGTTTCATTTATCTTTTCTAGCAAAAAATCTTTTTCTATTCTTTCTAGGGTCTTATCCTCGCTATAGCACTGCAATTGATCCTCTAAGGGTAAGACATAGCTTAACTCATGGGCTATTCTTGCTTCTTTTATCTTTTCTATATCTATTTTTAAGGTCTTTGCTAAATACTCATCGCTTGGCTCACACTCATGCTCTTTATAATACTCATCTATTAAAAGATCAAGCTCTTTTACAAGCTTTCTATTTGACCTGCTTAATACATCTAAGGAGCGAAGATAATCAAGCATAGCTCCATTTACTCTTTTTTTAGCATAGCCCCAAAAACTATCGTTTTGATCTTTGTTATATCTTCTTGAAAGCTTTATCATCTCTTCAACGCCTATGCTTATTAGATCGTTTGTTTCTATATTTGCTGGAAGTCTTTCTTTGAATTTAAAGGCTAGGGCTCTAAGTGCTGGCATATAAGAAAGTACTAGTTCGTCTTGCTCCTTTTTTATGGCTTGTGCGTAAGCATTAGGCAGCTGGACGTTGCTTTTTGGCATTTCTTTTTCTTTCTTTTGAGTCGTTTTTCTTAAGCTCTTCCCTCTCATCTTCTAGTTTTTGTAAGAGATGCTCCATCTTTCTTTCTCTTATTGATAGGTCATTTATTATATCATTGCTTGTATTTTCGTAGCTGGTTTTATTAAAAATTCTGCCTCCTATTTTGTTAATATCTATAAAAAACATAATGCTAAGATGTATAAGTATGTAAAACAAAAAGGTTATAAGCAGGGTAAAAACTACTATATCAAAGGCTTCATCTATGCTAACTATACTAAAAGATAAGCCTATAAAAAAGCCACACACCACAGAAAAGGCTACGAAATTTTCTGGCATTGGTCTCATAATATTTCCTTCAATCTAAAATCTTTCTATAATCTTTCTAAAAAAAGATGAAAAAGATCTGTTTGAGACCTTATCAAGCACTTTTTGTTCCAACCTGTATAAAAGCTTTGATGTTATGGCTCTAAGCTCATCATTTGAGCTTGAATTTTCATCAGAAAATAAACTTCTTTTCTTTATGCTAGAGCTAATATCCTTACTAGCACTTAGGTGTCCTATAAATTCTAAATTTAAAGGATTTTTTATATTTGAATCAGCAACTTTTTTTATATTTTCAAAGACTCTTAAAGCCTCATTTTCGCTTTTTACTGAATTTAAGAGCATTAGTATATTTTCTTTGGTTTTTGAGGTTGTTTTTATGGTAGCGTATGCGTCTGTGATGGCAGCTGGATCAGGCACTGTTACTACTATTATCTCATCAGCAAGTTCTAAAAAATGCTGGGTGCTGCCCCCTATTCCAGCACCTGTGTCTATTATCAAAAAGTCTAGATCATCTAGGATTGAAGCTTGGTTTAAGAATCTTTCATATATGTTTTTATCATTATATTTTAAAATTTCGTCCCCACTCTCACCCGGTATGAGCCATAAATTTGACTTTACTTCTATTATAACCTCTTCTAAAGAGCATTCTCCTTTTAAGACATGAAGTAAGTTTTTATCTGCCCTTACATTTAAGATTACATCTAGGTTTGCAAGTCCTATATCAGCGTCAAATAAGGCAACCTTATAGCCGTTTTTTGATAAGAGATTGGCTAAATTTGCACTCACTGTGCTTTTGCCAACTCCTCCTTTTCCGCTTGTTACGGCTATAAAATGAGTTCCTTTCGCCTTTTCCTTGCTGTTTTGCATAAGTTTATTTAGTCTTGTAGCTTGATTTTGCATTATTCTTTCCTTTTAAAACCCTCTAAAACGCATTTCACCAAGAAGTCGCTAGAAGCAAGTTCTATATCGTCTGGCACCTCTTGTCCTATGGAAAAAAAGCTTATAGGTTTATTTATATCATAAATCAAAGAAAAAACATTTCCAAAAACCTTGGTTTCATCAAATTTTGTAATTATTATCGTGTCTATATTTAAATAAGATGAAAAAATATCGTAAATTTCTTTTAAATCCTCTAGCTTTGTGTTGGCTGAAACCACCAAATTTACATCTATATCGGCATTAGAATGCGATAAAAATTCTCTAGTTTTTGCTAGTTTGCTTTGATCGTATTGAGAATTTCCTATGGTATCTACAAGTATCACCTCGCAGTAATTAAGACTCTTTATCGCCTCGTCTAAATCCTTTGGCTCTATGCTATCTATGATAGGAAGTTTCATCATTTTTGCATACTGAAAGAGCTGCTCTACAGCACCTATTCTATAAGTATCAAGTGTGATAATGCCGGTTTTATATCTTTTATCCCCATAAGCGTATCTAAAGGCTAGTTTAGCAAGGGTCGTGGTTTTTCCAACTCCTGTTGGACCTACTAGCATCATGATTTTTTGCTTTTTTATCTGTGTTTCAGTCCTGCAAGGAAGCATGTTTCTAAGTAGAGAGTAAAAATACCTAGATACCGCCTCAGGATTACTTTTCATAGAGGCTGGCATATTTTCAAGCGTGGCTTTCATTATGGCTTCTAGGTGTTCTTCTTTCATGCCACTTTCTTTTGCTTGTTTGTATATGGTAGCAAATTCTGGCGGGATTATTATGTTGTTTTTAAGTTCAGCCTTGCTCTGCCACATCATATCTACTATAAGACTTACCTTTTCACTTAACTTGTTTATTTGTTTTTCAAAGGATTGAATTTTTTTGTCATACTCAAGCGAATTTGTGTTTAGATCCTTAAAATTAGCTACCTTATTTATCTCAGAGCTAACCTCAGAAAGCCTCTTTTTAAAATTATCAAGCTTATTTTTAGGCTCCACGTAAGCCTTGGCAGCAGATGAAAAATCAAGCAAAACTTCATCTTCTTTTTTTGTTTTAGTATCTTGGGAGCTATTTTCTTTCTTTTTTGGTTCTAGGCTTTTGCCACTTTTTTTTAAATGCTTTTCATAATCTTTTTCATCAACGGCTACGACAACCTCATACAAGGGCTTTTGCGTTAAGGTTTTGGCTTTGATTTGTTTGTGTGTTACTATCATTGCCTCATCGCCAAAGTCTTGCTTTACTTTTGGTATGATTTCTTCCGTGTCTTCAACCGTGAAAGTGTGTATAAGTTGTCCCACTATAGCCTTCCTTTTTGAGCTAGTTCGCCAAGAGGTAAAAGCACACTTATCCTATCTTTTACGCCCTTGTGAGGTAGGTGCAAATACTCATCTTGCCTGTTTTTTTTGCTAAAGTATAAGAGGTCTAAATCAAGTGTTCTAGGAGCGTTTTTAAAGCTTCTTACCCTTTTAAATTTAAGCTCATAAAAAAGCAAAAGCTTTAAAAGCGCTCTTGCGTGCAATATGGTTTGCACTACGATAACAGCATTGTAAAAGTCTTTTTGTGCCTCGTATCCAAAGGCTTTGTTTATAAGCAAAGATGAGGTGCTTAAAATTTTTATTCTCTTATCATTCATGAGTTTTCTAAAAAGCTCTTTAAATCTCTTTTTTTCAGGAGCTATATTTGAGCCAAGACCAACTATGGCAAAGTATTTAGCATTGTTTCTAAATCTTGTAAAAAAGGGAAAAAAACGCTGCTTTTCAAGGCTTCTAGCACCCTCTATCTTTAGCATAAATTACTGCCCTTGCTCTTGTTTTAACTTAGAAAGTTGATCACAAATTTGCAAAAGCCCCATAAGAGCTAAATGATAACCAAAGGCACCAAAACCAACCACAAGCCCAGCACAAACAGGAGCTATAAGGCTTTTTTGTCTAAATTCCTCTCGCCTGTAAACATTGCTTATATGCACTTCAACTACGGGTAAATTTACACTTGCTATGGCATCTCTTATTGCAACTGAAGTGTGAGTATAAGCTGCTGCGTTTAGGACTATGCCATCAAAAACCCCAAGGCATTCTTGTATCTTATCTACTATCTCGCCTTCATAGTTGCTTTGAAAAAATTCAATTTCTACATTGTTTTGAGAGGCGGCTAATCTCATTTGCTCGTGTATGTCTTGCATCTTCATAGGTCCGTAAATAGCCGTTTCTCTAAGCCCTAGCATATTGATATTAGGTCCTTGAATCACCATTATTTTCATAAAAACCACCTTTATTAAAAAATTAGCCCTAAATTATAGCATTTTTAGACTAAATTTATGATAAGTAGTTTTAAATTTTAAGTAGTATTTTTGTAAGATTTTTTATATTTGAAAGCATTTTTAGTGCCACCTTAAGTGGCACGAGTTTTCCTAGTAATTAGAGCTTATCTAGCAACAGAATCTACTCATTTTGGATAAATTTATAAAGCTAGACTAAAATTTGGTATCTAATTACCAGTTGCAGTTTTTCTTGTATTGTTCATATGCCCACACTGCAGGCTCGCAAAAAAGGCCCAAACTAAATATGCACTGAGCCACAGTTTTTGCTGTTTGACCTGCCTTATCGTCACATACTGACTTAGCACTAGCTGCTGTCGAAAATAAAGTTAACGCCGCGAAGGCTGAAGCTAAAATTTTTTTCATTTTTTTCCTTTCTTTTGTAGTTAAACTACTATTTGTAAAGCTAAACCAGAATTTAGCACCTAAAAGTCTAAAACCAAGGTGTGATTATACAAAAAAAAAAAAAGATTTACCTTAAAATTTTCTTAAAAATTTCATTTTAAAAACATAGCTTTTAAAACTTAAAAAAGGACTTGATACTTAAAATACAAGGTTTAAGCTAAATTTTACTATACAGAGTTAAAAAGTATAAGTTAAGAAAAAATCACAAAAAGAAAAAATACAAAGCGGATAAAAACACAAATTTTTAACTTCTTTTAGTATAATCTTAATAAATTTTTTAGAGTGTAAGATATGAAAAGATTATATGATAAATTCTGTGTTTTGCTTGAGCTTGTAGTTTTTAAGCATTCTATTTTTGCTCTGCCCTTTTTATTTGTTTCTATGATGCTTGCTTCAAATTTACAAAATAATAGCCCTTGGTTTGGCTTTAAGGTGCTTATCTTAGGCATTATCTGTGCTGTGAGTGCTAGAAATTTTGCCATGGCTTTTAACCGCTTTTTAGATGAGGATATAGATAAGGATAATCCCCGTTGCAAAGAAAGACCAAATTTAAATGGTCGCATAGATAGAAAATCTGTTTTATTTTTCATATTTTTAAACGCTTTGATTTTCATAATAAGCACTTATTTTATCAATGACTTAGCCTTTTATCTTTCTTTTTTGGTTTTGTTTATACTAGGACTTTATTCTGCTTTTAAACGCTTTTCATCTTTGGCTCATCTTGTGCTTGGGCTTTGCTTGGGGCTTTCTTCCATAGCTGGTTCTGTGATAGTGCTTGGAGAGATAAGCTTTTATAGCGTTTTGTTGTGTATTGGCATTAGTTTTTGGACGGCTGGTTTTGACTTGCTTTATAGCATTCAAGACATGGAGTATGACAGGCTTAAAAAACTTCACTCCATACCTGCTAAATTTGGTATTAAAACAACCCTGTTTTTGTCTGCTTTTTTTCATTTTTTAGCTGTTTTGTTTTGGTTTTGTTTTGCTTATGAGGCTAAGCTCTCTTACATAAGCTTTATAGGCATAGTGCTTTGTGCGGTGATATTATTTTTAGAGCAAGTTATAGTAAGAAAGAAT
>CASFHJ010000014.1 GCA_949294425.1 uncultured Campylobacter sp. | reverse complement strand
CTTAAAAACGAGGAAATAAATTTAGTGATAAACACAAGCGATGAAAATAGCGTAAAAAGCGATACAAAGATAATTCGCTCAAATATCACTCGCTTTAAGATACCATATTTTACAAATATCCGCTCGGCTTTAATAGCTGCAAATTCTTTGCAAAATAAAGAGGGACATTTAGATGTAAAAAGTTTGCAAGATTATTTAAAATAAAAACCTTAAGAGGCTTTAATGTAAAAAGCCTTTTAAACTTATAAAACTCTGGCAAATTCTAAAGACTCATCAGCCATAAAAGGCACAACATCGCCGTATCTGCTTGGAACCTGCCAAGTATCTTTTTTAAATTCTACAAGCTTATCTTCTTCAAAGCTTAGATTGTGAATTTTACAGGCATTATCGCTTATAAATTTTTGTAAATTTATAAGGCTTGAGTGCTTTTGAAAAAGCTCACAAAGCAAAGGCAAGGCAACAGGAGCTGAAAAAACCCCTGCCGCACAGCCGCAACACTCCTTAGCACTTAAAGGGTGTGGTGCGCTATCGCTTCCAAACATAACCTTTTCGTGTCCTGCAAAGGCTAGTTCGCACAAAGCCTCTCTATCCTCATATCTCTTTGCTATGGGCTTACAAAAAAGATGAGGCTTTAGCTTTTCTCCTAAGAGATCATCAAGAGTTAGGATTAGGTGGTGTAGTGTTATGGTAGCGTATAAGTTTTCATACTCTTTTAAAAGCTCACACAGCCTTTTTGTGGTGATATGCTCCATAACTATTTTTAATTTTGGGAAATTCTTAGCCAAAGTCTCATAAATTTTAGCAAAATTTGCCTCTCTATCCATAACAAAGTCATTCGTCTCTCCATGCACAAGCAAGGGTATATCAAGCTCACTCATAGCCTCTAAACTAGCTCTTAACTCATTTAAATCAAAACTTGTAAGCCCAAGACTAGAATTTGTAGTAACTCCCGCAGGATAAAGCTTTATAGCAAAGATAAAATCTTTTGCCTCCTTTAAAAAGTCATAGTCATAATTTTTATAAAAAAGCGTCATTAAGGGGCTAAAATCATTTTTTTCACAAGCCTTTATAATCCTTTGTTTATATGCTTTTAAGGCATTTATATCGCAAAGCGGAGGGATTAAATTTGGCATTATAACAGCAGCCTTAAAATCCCTAGCAGAAAAAGGCGTTACAAGATCAAGCATAGCAGCATCTCTTAAATGTAAGTGCATATCTAAGGGGTTTTTAAGTATCATTTTTTATCTCCTAATAAAAGCTCATAAAAGCCATTCTTATGTTTTTTTAAAAGTTTATTTTCTTCTAAAAATTTAAAGGCATTTATGATACTTGGCTTACTTAAGTTAAGTTCTTTTGAAAGATCCTCTATTTTAAGTAGGATAAAATTATTCTCATCTGCCATTTTACATAAAAACCTAAAAAGTTCAAATCTTTTTTTACCAAAAAATTTCTTACACAAGCTCTCAAGCTTATCATCAAGCATGAAAAAGCCTAATAAGTATGAAAAACCAAGAAAAAAGTGCAAGTATTATGGAAAAAAATACAGCCGCACTGGCGCAGTCCTTAGCTATCTTAGCCTTTGCTTTAAAATCCTCAGTTACCAAGTCAACACAAGCTTCAAGAGCTGAATTTAAAGACTCTACTATAAGTATCAAAAACAAAACAAAGGCTAAAAATAAATGCTCTATCAAGGACAGAGGCAAAAATAAATTTAGTATCAAAGCAGGTATGATAATAAAAAGCTCTAGCCTAAAAGCCATCTCGTATCTAAGCATGGCTAAAATGCCCTCAAGTGCGTATCTTGTATTAGAAAAAAAAGAATATTTAGGCTTCACAAGTTTTCCTTAAGTTTTGTGCTAAGTAAATCATAAGTCTCATCATAAAAGCTACTTTTTACAGAAAAATACCCTAAAAGAGTGCTAAAGATATTATCATGAGAAAGTTTTAAATCTTTATTTTTTGCTGCCTTGTCGCTTAAATTTTTATCTAAGCTATAAAAAATTAAAGGCACGTGAGTTTGTGTGCTAGGTGCTATGGCATCAGGCATGGAGTGTAGATAAAGCCCATTTTCTCCAAGACTTTCTCCATGATCTGATACATAAAGCACAGAGGGCTTGTAATCTTTGTATTTTTCAAGCTTTTTAATCAACTCGCTTAGGATATAATCAGTATAAAGTATGGTCTTATCATAGGTGTTAACAAGCTCTTTAGAAGAACATTTTTCAAGCTGATTTGTCTCGCAACTTGGTTGAAATTTTTTAAAGCTTTGTGGGTATCTTTTGTAATAAGCTGATCCATGTGAGCCTTGCACGTGTAAAATTACGATATTTTGGCTATCTAGCTGCTTTAAAGCCTCGTCAAAATCAACAAACAAAGCCTCATCATACTCGGCATTTATCATCTTTACTTGCTTATTTTCTATCCTATCGCAAACCCCTTTACAAGCACCAGTATTATTAGAAAGCCAAAAGATTTTAACTCCTATTTTTTGTAAGATATCTAAGGCATTTTCTTTAAATTCAAAACTCTTATAATCCTGTCTTTTTGAGCTAGAAAACATACAAGGTAAAGATACAGAAGTAGAGGTGCCACAAGATGATACCTCGCTAAAATAAACTAGTCTTTGAGTATCCTTAGCTATTTGCTTTGTGTAAAAATTTGTATCATTTGTGCTGTAAGAAACAAAGGTAGCTAAAATAAAATAAAGCAAGGAAAAATAAGATAAAAACAAAAATATACTTAATAAAAGATTATCTTGTGAAAAATTTGCATAAGCTATACTAAAAAGCTTGAAATTCATAATGGAGATTATTATAGTTGTAACAAGCACTAAGTTAAACCAAGAAATGTTTACGCTAAACATCTAAGCTCCTAAGATAAAAGGCTTAAAATTATA
>CASFHJ010000013.1 GCA_949294425.1 uncultured Campylobacter sp. | reverse complement strand
CTAAGATATTAGCCCAAAATTTAGCAGCTCTTATGATTTCATTTTTTTGTGCCTGATTTAGGGTGTAAGGTGAGACTTGCTCTTCGTACCAAAACCTAGTGCTTTCTCCTTGATTAAAAAAATCAAATTCAAATATAGGATGAGCATTCTTACTATAAACTATCTCAGTATCTACAGCTAAAGCCATACAGGCACTTAAACTTAAAAGTAGGGCAGTTTTTTAAGTCTAAACATAATTTTCCTTTATAAAAAGATATCAAAAATATAATTATATTTTTTTTGAAATTTTGTAGCGAATTTTGGAATTTTATATCTTAATATGTGTAGAATCTACTTAATATTTAATTTTTTGTATCCTTAAAAAAGGATACAAGTTTTTTCATAAACTCACTAAGCTTAAAAAGCCTTTCATCAAGCCCAAAAGAAAGACTTGAAAGTGCCTTTTTAAACTCACTTTCTAGCTTTTGCTTAGCCAAAGAAAAGCTATCTTTTAAATCCTTTTCTTTCTCAGCAAAAAGGGCTTTAAACTCGCTTTTTTCTAAAAGCTCACTAAGGCTTGTGAAAAGATTTTTTTTATTCTCATTTAAAAAGCTTTTTGCTACTTCTAAGCTTAAAGCCTCCTTATCAAAAGAGTTTATAAACTCGTTTTTAATTTCATCTTTATTCTGCCAAAGCAAAGCCTCATTCTTAGCCTTTAAATCCTCTTTTAAAGCCTCATTTTCTTTTTTAACAAAGCTTTTTACATAGCTTCTAAGCTCAGCTTTAAGCTCACTTAAGCTCTCATTTAGGCTTTTTTTCAAAGCCTCTTTAGAAAAGCTTGTTTTAACTTCATTTAAAAGCTCTTTTGCTTCATTAAGTTTAGATTCTAGTTCTTTTAAGGCTAAGTTTTCGTAATTCATTCTCACTCCTTAGATGAAAAAATCCCTATCACAGCAAAATCTTGTCCATCATAAACATTTATATTAGCATTGCTTGAGTGAAACTTGCCCTTTGAAATAGCCATAAGTCTATCAGCTCCGCACACTATCTTACGCCCAGCGTCCTCAACCTCGCTTATGTAAAAAGAAACTTGCTCACTTCCAGCCATCACAACAGCAGAGGCTCCTATTAAAAAGCCTATGCTTAAAGCTTGGCTATCTGTATAGTAACTAGGTGGCGTTATCTTGTCAAAATTAGGTGCGTAAATATTATCCTTAAAATCCTCATCGCTTATATCGCTATTTAAAAGTCCGGGTTCTAAAGCAGTCCAAACTCCCATGTCAAGCACAGGGCATTCATCTACCATGCCAACAAGCCCTGTAAAAAGATTATTCTTATCGCCTCTTACGCCCACTCTTTGCATTGCTACCCACTCAGGATCATTTCTTAGCTGATTGATTTGATAAGTATCAAGCAAGATCACATAAGAATAATTTTGTATGCTAAGCCCGTTTATTGTATGACTTGTAGCTCTTATAGGCTTTATAGGAAAGGCTTCTTTGCCGTTATATTTTTTACCCGCTCTTGCCATAAAAATAGCCCTTCTTAAAGCCTTAAGATTTAAAACGTCCCCTGCAACTATTTTTCTACTAGCACTTTGCACGCTTTTATCTGTGCTTGTATCTTTATAGCCATTTGCACTATCACAAACAACACAATTTGTTATTTCATTGCTTAAAGCAGTTGTAAAATACCTATCCCTTTTCTTTCTAAGCCACTCAGTTAAAGACTCTGTGCTTTCTTTTATAAAGTCTATATGTTGCATTTTACTATATTGCTTTATCGGGCTTTTAATGGAATTTCCCACAACATCAGGATAAATAGTCTGTGATAAGATCTCTAAATTATCAAAGTTAGTGTTAAAGTCCGCATTTCCTCTAACTCCGCTTCCTGTTAGCTGAGCCTTTAGTCTAGGTCTATAAGGCTGGGTATCATTTACCTTATAAGTTCTTATGCCTCTATCTTGTCCGCTACCTGTTAAAGGCTCAAAAGGGCTAGTTTTCCATGTGGCATTTTCTATGATTTTTCCTATACTAACGCTTATATTTGGATCGTTTTGCCATTGATTAAGATTAAGTTTATTTAGTTCATTTAACATCTTTACTCCTTTTTAAAATTCTGTCATTATCTTTGAAGGTAAAAAATAAATAGCTCTTAAAGCCACCTTTGCCGTGCTTTTGCCCGTGTAGTTTATAGTAACAAAGCTCTTTTCTTTTATAGAGCTTATCACAGAGGAAAGCTCACTTTTTTTACTATCTAAAGCAAGATTGTTTATAAAATAACTTGTCTCTTCATTTAGCCCTACATCTATGCTAGTGCTAGAATCTGGTTCTAAAACCTCTATGCTTAAGTGAGTAAGCCTTGCCTTGCTAGGTAAAACAATAGCCTTAAAGCCACTTTCTATCTCATCAAGACTTAGCACAGCTTCAGCTAGATAAGATACATCATGCACGTATTGCGAAACCATCTTCTCTCCTTTAAATTCTATTCATAGGTAAATCATCATCATTTAAGCCCACGTTTTCAACGTCTGCACCATTTGCCTCTAATTGTTTTGGCAATTCTTCTTCCTTTGCTAAGCCTGTGTTTCTTTGCGTGTAAATTTGATAAAGAGTGTTAAAAAAGTCCTGTGGTTCTAGCTCATCAAGAGCTTTTTTATATTTATTTCCTAGTTCTTCATTGTAAAACTCTGTCATAGCTTCTAAGTTAGCCTCTGGGTTTTCTTTTAAAAAGCTTTGCTTTGCACTTTCTATTTCAGCATAAGCGTCTTTGTCCTTTATCTCTTTTTTAAGAGTGTTAATCTCTTCTTGCTTAGAGCCTATCTTTTCACTTAAAAAAGTGTTTTGCTTTTTTAAAATCTCATCATAAAAAGCCTTTTTATC
>CASFHJ010000012.1 GCA_949294425.1 uncultured Campylobacter sp. | reverse complement strand
ATTTTATGCTCCTCGTCCAAATACTCCACGTATCCAGATATGCCATTGTTAAGGCAAGTCCTTGTGAAATATGGGTATGGCGCGTTTTGCTTAAACACAAAGCTATCTTTATTTAATTGTGGATTGGATTTGACACTAAACAAATCGAGGGTTTTAACTTCCTGCCATTGTAGTTGCGTGCTATGTGCTTGTGTAGTTTTATAGCTTTCATAAAAGCTTAAATACTCCTCTAGCTTAAAGCTTAATGCCCCCCCCCGTTTAGAATTTTCATCTTGTAATTTTGCAAAGTCTTGCAAAATTACTTTTTCTTGCTCTATAAGCTTATAATCTTTTAAGCCAGTAGCTAAGAGATATGCCTCAAGTTCTTCTAGTCTTTCTGCCTCAAGTTCTTTAATATAAGACTCCATATACTCAAAGGCTATTTCAAATTTATTCTCATTACAAGAAGGAAGCACGGGTAGGGAGATTATGATGTCTTTTATAGAATCTTCTGTTGAGCCTATACCCCAAGTAAAATCTTGTAATACTTTGCTGTATATAGAAGTCATAAAAATTGCAATTTTGCGATTAAATTTTTTTATTTTTGGAATTAAAATTTTAACCTTATTTCCCGTAAAATATGCTTGTTCTTGATAAAACACACTAAAAGTATCTTGTGCGAAAGACAGGGTATTGGCTGGATTTAAAAATTCTTTATTTTCCATAATGTAGCCTCTTATACCATTATTCCTAGTAGAACGAACAACATATGGATAAGATTTTTCTGCCTGATTATCGAGTATTTCTATATTGTTAGCGTGAAAAATTTTTTTACTAGATTTGACACTAAACAAATCGCCGATTCTGAACTCCTGCCATTTGCCCCCGCTTTGCTTGAAAGATTCTTCAAGCTTTCTCAAGCGGGGGCTTAGGATTTTCCCCGCAAATCCTCTTTATTTTTTAAGATATTACTCACCTCCCACGCTAGATACTCACTCACGCATTTTTTAAAATCCTCTAATGTAGGCTTGGTATCGATTTTTTTGTGCTGGTCGAAATTCCAGTCATTGCCTTTATCTGTGATAAAATCTTCTATATATATTTGCTCAAGATTCCAAAGGCTAGGATCTACCTTAGCATTCAGCCCTGCTTTGTAAATTTTGATAATATCTTTGTAACGTCTCAAAGGGGAATCTTTTTCTTCTAATGTTCTCTCCGTCCTTTTGTAGCCGTCATTTCTAAAATCGATAAATTTAACAACTTTTTCGTAATCGTGTGGGATTCCAACCTCAAAGATATAAATACTTGTTTGCACACCTGCCATTGGCTCAAATAAATCCTTTGGCATTTTAATACTTGCTTTTAAAGTGTGTCTTTTTAGAATTTCTTTGTTGGTATTTACTGCCTTACCACTTCCTGCTGAATCTTGGATAATTATAGCTCCTAATGCGTGAGGTGGCATATTATCAAGTCCTATTTTTATAAAAGGCATACCATTTTCATCAAAGGTAAAGGGTGGATTTAGTAATATTTTTGTGGCTTGGAAATCTTTGACTATAGTGGAAATACTCTCATCAAAACTATTGCCCTTATAGATTTTAGAGCTACCATCACCTCTTAAAATCATATTTGTTGTAGCTAGGGTAAACATCTCGGCATTAAGCTCTACACCTAAAAGTTGATTTCGCTTTAAATCTAAAATATGCATTTGTGTTTGTTTGTGTGATAATAAACCTTGTAGTTCTTGTTCTTTGAGACTATCACACATAAGAGTCATTGCAGAGATTAAGAAACCTGCTGAACCTGTGGCTAAATCCATAACTCTATCTTTTTGCGTGATTCCTAATATCTCTGCCATCATTTTAGTAACATAAGGTGGTGTTAGCACAATACCTAGCTCTTTACCATCGCCTAAAGCATATTTTAAAAATTCGCTGTAAAGTTCCCCCATGATATCTAAATGCCCACTTACACCGTCTATTTCTTTATAAATATGGTGATAAATATAGGCAAAAATTTGTTTATTAATACTTGCTGGTTCGCTCAAAAGGTCAGCTACTATTTTATCATTTGGATTTTTCTTTTGCCCCTCTTTATCAGTGTAAGTTTTTGGGATTTTATCTCTGTCTATATCTTTTTTAATCTCACTAAAAGAGGCTAACATCAAATTTCTTTTTTGTGAATCTTGTATTTTTGTTTTTAAGAAATTCTCTATGTTTTCATAAATTAACTCTCCGTCTCTTTGGTTGTTTTTTTGAGAACCTTGCAGGTCTTGTAGTTTTAAACCTTGAATGCTTATTTTATATTTTTCGTTAAAAGAAGGCTGCATAGCGAGAATCATACCTGATACATATAGCACTCTTTGCGGTGCAGTGATATTATGAGAGTGCATAAGTTTATTTAGCTTTTTACTATGTTCGCTTAACAAATTCTTTGCTTTTATCAAAATTTCATGTTTTTGAATATCTGTAAGTTGAGAAACTTTCATAAATTCATCAAATTTTTTTTGAGAAGACAAGAAATCAAGGCTTTCATAAGGTGTTTTTATAAATGCTGTTGAGGAGCTACCAAAGACATAATACACGCGAACATCTATCTTGTTAGGATTGTTACCTGCTATGGCTATAGCTATACTTTGGGTGTATTCTTGTGTATCTTTTTCATTTTCTTTATCAAGCACACATCGTGCGTAATGTAAAGCACCGTTTAGAGCGTAGCGAGATATGGCGTTTTTACTAAAATCGATGATACCATCATTGCTAACTTTTTCTAATTTATTAATAAAATTCCCTTTATTATCAGCACTCAATTTACATTCAATTATGATAGGTACTATTTTGCCATTGACTTTATATTTTTCACAGGTGAAATCAGGTATAGCTATTCCTTTAGCATTTTTTGTTTTACTTGCACCTCTTAAGGAATTTTTCAAATACTCACTTGCGTCTTTTTCTCTAAAGTCTTTGCCTTTTATAAGCCCCAAGCTTTCTAGTTTCTTTTTGACATAATCATCTACATCTACCTCTTTTGCCCAATTTAAGGTAAGACCCTCTATACTCTCCATTTTATGCCTTTGTTTTTTATGTTAAAGGTGCTATTATAACAAATTTATGAGAGATATTTTATTTGTGTTATGCCTTGTTGTATCAAATATAAAATCTACAAAACCTCTTGACTTAGACAGACTAGTTCTCTTCTTTATAATTTTAAATGTAAAGAATTTTAAATCACAAGAGCCATTAGCTAGATTTAGATTCTTAAAATACCCTTAATGATTTTAGCCAAAGGCTCCGCTTAGGTAAGCTTTTGTTTTTTCCTCTTTAGGATTTTCAAAAAATTCTTTACTCTCGCCAAATTCCACAAGCTCTCCCACATGAAAAAAGGCTGTGTAATCAGCCACACGCTTACCTTGCTGCATATTATGAGTAACCATGATCATAGAAAGATTGTGACTAAGTTCTTTTAAAAGCTCCTCTATAACACCAGATGAAATGGGATCAAGAGCAGAGGTTGGCTCATCAAGTAGCAATAAGCTAGGATTTATGGCAAGAGCCCTTGCTATGCAAAGTCTTTGTTGCTGTCCTCCAGAAAGAGCCATAGCATTTGTTTTAAGCTTATCTTTTACCTCATCAAAAAGCCCAACCTTCATAAGACAAGACTCCACCAAAGCCCTTTCCTCATCTTTGGTTTTTTTGCTGTGCTGTAGGCTAGGCGGCTAAGCTATTTTTTAATTTTTAATTTTAACCAATTAATTTTGGTTGCTGAAAGACCAGGCCCACTCTCTTTCTTAAAACCACTACATCTTGAGAACGCACGTCTTTTCCACCAACCTCTACTAGTCCGCTTATCTTTGCTATCTTGTCATTCATTCTATTAAAACAACGCAAAAAGGTTGATTTACCGCAACCTGAAGCACCTATTAAGGCTGT
>CASFHJ010000011.1 GCA_949294425.1 uncultured Campylobacter sp. | reverse complement strand
TGTTATGGCGGTACCAGCACATGATGAAAGGGACTTTGACTTTGCTAAAAAATATAACTTGCCTATAAAAGAGGTTATCAAAAGCAAAGAAGATAAGAATTTACCCTACACTGAAAAATCAGGTATCTTGATAAATAGCGGCGAATTTAATGATCTTGAGTGCAATGAAGCAAGGCAAAAGATTATAGATAAATTTGAAAAGTTAGGACTTGGTAAGAGAGTTTTAAATTATAAAATAAGGGATTGGGGTGTTTCTAGACAGAGGTATTGGGGAGCTGCTATACCTATGATAAGGTGCAAAAGCTGTGGTATAGTGCCTTGTGAGCTTTCCTCCCTACCTATAACCCTACCAGATGACGTAGAAATAACAGGCGAGGGCAATCCTCTTGAAAGACATCCAACTTGGAAAGACTGCATCTGTCCTAAGTGCAAGGGCAAGGCTAGTAGAGAATGTGATACCTTAGATACCTTTTTTCAAAGCTCTTGGTATTATGCTAGGTTTGCAAGTGATGAAAAAACATGGGAAAAAAAGGCTTTTGATGATAAGTCTGTATCTTACTGGTTAAATGTAGACCAGTATATAGGCGGCATAGAACACGCCATACTTCACCTGCTTTATGCTAGATTTTTTCAAAAGGCTTTAAGAGATCTTGCTTATTTAAAAGAAGATGAACCCTTTGCCAGACTTTTAACTCAGGGCATGGTTATAAAAGATGGCTTTAAGATGAGCAAGTCAAAGGGAAATGTGGTGGATCCTGATGAATTGATAAAAAAATACGGCGCTGATACCGCTAGACTTTTCATACTTTTTTTAGCTCCTCCTGCAAAAGAATTAGTTTGGAATGATAATGCTATAGAAGGAGCTTATAATTTTATAAATAAGCTTTATGAAAGAGCCTTAAAAATAGATAAAAATGCTAGTTTAGATATAAAACAAAGTGAGCTTAATAAGGAGGAAAAATACGCTAGATTAAAGCTTTACGAGGCTCTTAAAAAATCCTACGATGTTTATGAAAATAGCTTTGCTTTTAACACCTTAATAGCAGCCTGTATGGAAGCCTTAAATGCCTTAAGCTCCACTAATAACGCTTCCTTAAATAAAGAAGCTTTTTATATCATCTTAAACATACTTGAACCAATAATCCCTCATGTTTGCTTTGAGCTTAGTAAGGAACTTTTTGAGCTTGAGAATTTTAAAAACTTACCGGAGTTAAAGGACGAGATTTTCTTGCAAGATACCATGAGTTTAGCAGTTAGTGTAAATGGCAAGAAAAGAGCTGAAATAGAGCTTTCATCATCAAGTTTAAAAGATGAAATTTTGCAAGAAGCCAAAAAAGCTGTTTCAAAATGGCTTGTAGACAAAAGCATAGTAAAAGAAATTTACATAGATAAAAAGCTTGTAAATTTGGTAGTAAAATGAAATTTATTCTCATCTTTTTTCTGCTATTTTTTTGTGCTTGTGGCTACGTGCCGGTTAGCAAGATGGCTGATAGGGTCTTTGAGGATAATATTTACTTAGAGGTTGACATATCCATAAAAGATCCTAAAAATAGCGTTTTTGTAGTCGATGCTATAAGGGACGTGCTTATAAATAAATTTGGCAAAAATCCAGTGCAAAAAGATGAGGCTGATGATTTTTTATATCTTAGCGTGGGTAATTTATACTTTCAACCTATAATCTATGATGAAAATGGCTATGTGGTTTCTTATAGGGTAAAGCTTTTTTTAGAATTTAATATACAGTTTAAAAATGGCTTAAATGAAACCATAAAAACAAGCGGTGATTATGATTTTGATATCTTACCAAATAGCATTATTAGTGATAATGTAAGATTTGAAGCCATAAGATCTGCTTCAGAAGAAGCCTTTGATGAATTTGTATCTATTATAGCTATGAGGGGGCTGTATTATGACAAAGATAAATGAGATAGCAAAGCAAACCTTAGTTTTATTAAGTCAAAGAGGTCTTAAGCCAACTCCTCAAAATTATAGTGATATTTTTGAAGAATTAGCTCAGAAATCAGGCTTAAGCTCTGGCTCTAAAGAGAAAATAGATAGATACAAGACTCTTTTGATACCAAGCTATCAAGACGAGCTAAACAAAAGAGGGGTAAAAAACTTAGATGAGTTTATAAGCTTTTTAATATCTAGCCTAAATAGAAAAAATATAGACAAAAGTAAGGAGTTTTTGGATCTTTTAGAGGCTGTTTTTAACTCCTTATTAGTAAGTAAGGATAAAAAGGTAAAGGATCTAGCCTCTGCTTCTTTATCTTCTTTGCTTTATAGCAGGGAGCATGATTTTATATTTTTACTACTTAAAAAATGGCAGGACTTTGCAAAAACTTACGAGGATATAGAGCTTAATGAGGAACTTAGAAAATATGGCATAAAAAATGAGGAGTATAAGGCTTGTATAAAAAAGCTTTTATCTGAGTTAGAGCAAAGATCGTATGAAAGGTTTGCAAGGCTTATATCCATGTGTTTGCCACCTTCTTTAAGCAAGAATTTACACATAGAAAATTTTTCTAAGACAATAAAAGAAAAGCCCTATCTTTTAGCTAAGAAAACAGATAGTGATGACTTTGAAAATAAACTTTTTGAAATGGTAAATAAAAGAATAAATTCTGATTTATTATTTACGCAAAAATATCTTAGTTTTTTTAACCAAAACCTACAAAAGCTTTCTAGGACTCTTGATTCTCTTCAAGCTTTAAATAAAACAAATGTTGATTTTGTAAACAAGCTTGAAAAAGATGAAAAGGGAAATGTAGAGCTTAGTTTTGATGATTTAAAACTAAAATTTTCCTTACTAAATGAGAAGATAGAAAGTATTTTTTCTCAACTAAATGATATAAATGACGAAGAAAAAAGACAGGATTGGAGCTTGCAAAAGCAAATTTTAAAAATGGACGAGCTTTACATACAAGAAGGGATTAATTACGCTCTTTGTGTTTTTAGTGTTAGTAACTACATATATATAATGCAAAAATACGGGCTTGCTAATCTAAATGAAATTCTACTTAGATTTAAAAAGATTTTGCAAGATAAATGCCGCTTAAATGACGAACTTTGGATCTTAGATGAAAAATCCTATCTTTTAATCTTAAATGATATAAAATACGAGGATTTAATAATTTTTATGCAAGAGTGCAAGACTTTGATTGAAAATTTAAAATTTATTTATAAGCAAGATGAGGTAAAACCTATAGTAAACATCTTTTTT
>CASFHJ010000010.1 GCA_949294425.1 uncultured Campylobacter sp. | reverse complement strand
ACCCTCAGCAAGATCCTTAAATTTATCAAACAAAAGTTCTGCTACTACCAAATCAAGCACAGCATCTCCTAAAAACTCAAGTCTTTCATTATGCTTACTTGTGCTTTGACTTTTATGCGTTAGAGCTTGTTTTAAAAGCTCTTTATCTTTAAATTCATATCCTATGTCTTCTTGTAGTTTCATCTTTTTTCCGTACTTTTTTGTAGTTTTAAAGCCTCGCTTCTAGCTAAAAAATCGCATCTTTCATTTTCCTCATGTCCGTTGTGAGCCTTTAGCCAAAAGGCTTTTATCTTGTGTTTTTTAGAAAGCCTTAAATACTCCTGCCATAAATCAACATTTTTTTTGTCCTTAAAATTTGTCCTTACCCACTTAAAAATCCACTCATTCACGCTTTTTACCAAAAGCTCAGAATCCGTAAAAAGACTTATTTCACAAGGCTCTTTTAAGGCTTTTAAAGCCTCTATGAGAGCTTTTAATTCCATTCTGTTATTAGTAGTATTTTCCTGTGCACCACAAGCTTCTTTTTTATATCCATTGTAAGAAAGTATATAAGCCCAGCCGCCAAAGCCCGGATTTCTAAGACAAGAGCCATCTGTATAAATTTCAATCTTCTTCACTTTTAACCTCATACATTATAGTGCATTTTGAAAACTCGTAACAAAAGGGGCAATGATAAAAAAACAAGGGAGTATAAGACTTACAAGAGGTGCAAAGATAGGAAAAATCCATTCTAGCCTTAAAATTCGCATTTTTTATTATATAAAGCATTTTAAAATTTTTATCCTTAAATTCATAATCCTTAGGCAAGGCTTTAAGGGAATTGGCATAAAAAAATTCTTTAAAATTCTCATCATCAATCACTTCCTTTTTAAAATAAAGCAAGTCTATAATATTTATCAGGTCTTGTTCTTTATAAAGTCCGTATTTTTCATATAAAAACCTCTTAGAAGCATTGTTTAGCTTTAAAGTTGAAAAATCCTGCTCTGTTTTTAAGGCTAAGCTTTCATGCCTTTTTAAAAGCTTTATAAAATCCATCTCTTCCTTGCTATCCTCATTTAGCTCGGCTAAGGACTCAAGTATTTGTAAAACCTCATCATAAAGCTTTAACCTTATATAAATCATCTTTAAAAGCTTTAAGGCTTCTTTATTTCTAGCCCTTATACTAAGGCTTTGCATTAGACTATCTTTACTTCTTTCTAAAAAACCTGCTTTAAAATAAAGCCTAGCAAGATCTAAAAAGATCTTTTCTCTTTGCTCCTTATTTTTAGTCTTTTCAAGTGCCATTATGTAAATTTCACTTGCCTTTTGAAATTCAGCACTCTTAGCAAAGACTGAGGCTAAAAAAAGCAAGGTGCTTATATCAAAGCCCTTAAGCAAAGTTTGTTGCGAAGAATCTATCTCAAATTTTTTTACAAAGTCTTCAAGTTTTTGCCTTTCATCTTTATTTGCGAAAAGTCTGTAAAAATAATGAGAAAGAGCCACTACAAAAACCAAGGCAACAAGAACAATAAGCCCAGCTATAGGATCCCTATAATCTACAAAGAAAAAATCCATAAGGCATTATAGCCCAAAAGCCCTAATATAAGCCCTTAAAAAATGTATTTTTATAAAAAATAAAAAAGAGCTTGACTTAGACTAGCTCTAATGTTTTATAATTACAAAAATTTATCTAAAGGAGAAAAATTATATGCAAGAACAACTAAATGAGGTCAAAAACAAGGCTAGGATTTCAGCCACAGGTTTTGCCGTAGATAGTAAAGACTCTAAATTTAGACTTTTTAACTTTACACGTCATGCACTAGGGCAAAAAGATATACTAATAGAAATCCTTTATGCTGGAATTTGTCATAGCGACATACATTCAGCTAGAAGCGAGTGGAGTGAGGGGATTTATCCCATGGTGCCCGGACATGAGATAGCAGGCAGGGTAATAGCTGTGGGAGAAAAGGTAGAGAAATTTAAGGTGGGAGATTATGCTGGGGTTGGCTGTATGGTGAATTCTTGCAAAGAGTGTGAAGCTTGTAAGCTAAGTAATGAGCAATACTGCGAAAAGGGCATGGTAGCTACTTATAATTGTCTTGATTATAAACATAATAATGAGCCAACTTATGGGGGATACTCAAATAATATAGTTTTAAGCGAGGACTTTGCTATAAAAGTGCCAGAAAATGCACCTCTTGAAAAGGTAGCACCCTTACTTTGTGCTGGGATAACAACTTATGCGCCTCTGAAATTTAGCAAGGTAAAAAGTGGGGATAAGGTAGCTGTAGCTGGTTTTGGCGGACTTGGTATGATGGCTGTAAAATACGCTCTTAAAATGGGAGCTGAA
>CASFHJ010000009.1 GCA_949294425.1 uncultured Campylobacter sp. | reverse complement strand
TCTATATCTTCATCAAATTTCAAAGTAGCGTAGTAATGATATATGCTTTGAAATAAAATTCTAGCAAAATTTACAGAATTTGCCACAGATAAATTATAATCACAACTACTAAGATCCTTTAAAAAATCCCTATCGTTTAAAAGCTCTTTTACTATGCTTTGCGCAGAATCAAAATCAGCATCTATAGGAAAAACCTTTAAATTTTTTGCCTTCATGCTATTCATTTGTAGGGCTTGAATTTGGCTTGTTCCAAGATGAGGATAAATACAAAGTGCCTTTATATTTTTTTTATTTTCAAAAGCCTTTAGGGTGGCTGGTCCTGTATCTCCACTGGTTGCACAAAGTATTAGAAAATTTTTATCCTCACTAAGCTCATCTAATAAAACCCCAAATGGCTGCAAGGCTATATCCTTAAAGGCTCTAGTAGGTCCATGATAAAGCTCATTTATATAAATTTTATCACTAAGCTCGAAAAGATGTATGGGACAAGTTTTATCATCAAAGCTATCATAAGAATTTAAGGCTTTTTTAAAAATTTCATCATCTACATCAAAATCAAAGCTTTGTATAAATTTTAAGGCAAAGTCCCTATAGGATAAATTTTTTAAGTCTTTAATATTAAGCTTAGGTAGCTCTTTTGGTGCGTATAAGGATTTATCATCTGTGCTAGGGTTTAAAACAGCCTCTTTAAAATCAACTTCTATTTTGGAATTTCTAGTTCTTACAAGTTTCATCAAAATCCTTTAAATATCTTCTTATCTTATCTTTAAAAGAGTCTTTAAGCTCGATATTAAGCTCTATAAGCTGGGTTTTAAAACCCATGTCTTTTACTTTTACAAAGTCCTTAAATGTAAGCATAAGTGTATCGCATTTGTGTTTTTTTAGCAAATTTTCAAGCTCTTCTTTTTTAAATTCATAATGATCCTTAAAAAAATAACAAGCTCTAGCCTTTGCGAAATGTTTATAAAGTCTAAAGGGCTTTGCTATGGCACTTACTAGGATAGCTTTTCTATTTTCTTTGGTATAAGAATAGACTAAAAAATCCTCATTTTCTCTTGCTACAAAATCAGCTCTCTTAGCAAAGCTCAAAGGCAGCCTATAAGCACCGCTAGGAAGAACGAAGTTAAAAAAAGGCTTTGCTATATTCTCAAGTAAGATAGTAAATTTTTCTATATGAAATTTAGAAAAAGCATCATCAAGTAATATCACATCAGCTCCTAACTTTTTAGCTTCTAAAATAGCTTTTACCCTATCTTCACTTACTATAACTAGATCCATATCCTTACAAAAAGCATACTCCATAGCCTCGTCAGCACTTTCTTTAAGACTACATCTTATCTCATCATTAATCTTAACCACAAGCAAACCCTTGCTTTTTCTTTTGTAGCCTCTTAAAATGACGCAAATTTTTTTAAATTTATACTCCTCTTTTAAAAAAGTAGCTATTGCCTTGCAAGTTGGAGTTTTACCAGAGCCTCCTATGGTTAAATTTCCCACACAAAGTATGGGAAGTGTGAATTTTTGCTTTTTTTTAAAGGCGGTATTTAATACAGCTAAACAAAGATATAAAAATGAAAAAGGTAGTAAAAGAAAGGATAAAATTTTTTGAAAAAAATTTGGTCTATAAAAATAGCTATCAAGCCATGTGGTTTTATACTTCATCTATATTTGCAAATTCTGGCATTTTAAGTTTAAAGGCATTTTTTTGCATACGAGTTTTTATCATCTTAAGTAATCTTTCATCAAAACAACTTAAATCCTCATTTTTATCCATAGCCATTAAGACCTTATCTATATCCTCATACGAAAAACCTAAATCAAGCTCATCGCTTTGATCCTCGTATAAATCAGCACTTGGGGCCTTTTTTATAAAAACCTCTGGTAAATTTAAAAAGGAAGCAAATGAAAAAATCTCGCTCTTATAAAGATTTGCTATAGGGTTAAAGGCATGGGCTAAGTCTCCATATATAGTGCCATATCCAAGTTTTAACTCGCTTTTATTGCTTGTGCCTATAACAAGATAGGAAAAAAGAGCAGAATAATCATAAAGTAAGCTCATACGAATTCTAGCTGCTAGGTTGCCTTTGCGGATCTTGTCTATGTCTTGGCATTTTGATAAAAAGCTAGATAAGATCTCTTCTATATTTATTATCTTATGTCTTAATCCCAAACTAAGGCACAAGTCTAGAGCATCTTGTAAATTTTCTTTTTTAGAGCTATTTGTAGGCATTAAAAGAGCAAATACTTCATTTTTTAAAGCCTTTTTACAAAGATAAGCAACAAGAGCTGAGTCAATACCTCCGCTAAGCCCTAAAACAACACCTTTTGCATCACTTTTTTTACAATAATCTTTTATAAAATTACAAAGAAAAGTTTCTAATTTTTTATAATCTCTCATTTTTCAAGCTTTGATATAATACTTTTTAAATCTTGATATTTTAGTATTTAAGGATAAATAATGCAAATAAAACAAAAAGCCTTAGGCTCTTATGCAACGAATTGTTACATACTAAGTATATATGATAAAGACTATATCATAGATCCGGGAGAAAATGCCTTAGACTTTGTAAAAAAAGAGGCTAAAAATCCAGTAGCTATCCTTAATACCCACGGGCATTTTGATCATGTTTGGGATAATTATGCTGTAAAAAAAGAATTTAATATACCTATATACATACACGAAAAAGATGAATTTATGCTAAAAGATCCATTTGAAATGGGACATGAGCATAGTCAAGCTGATTTCTTAATAAAAGATGAAAAGCAAATAAACATAAAGGGGCTTGATTTTAAATTTTTATTTTTTCCCGGACACACTCCGGGTTCTTGTATGATAGAGCTTGTGGGACAGGATTTAGTTTTTAGCGGGGATTTTTTATTTAAATCCAGCATAGGTAGATATGATTTTTTATATTCTAATGCCTTAGAGATGAAAGATAGCCTAGAAAGGGTTTTAAAATACGATAGAAATTTAAAACTACTTCCAGGACATGGAGCACAAACTTATCTTTTTGATGAGATAAGGACCATAAAATATTACTTAAGAGCTTTTTAATGCTAGAAAATTTGTATAAAGTTATACTTTATTATCTAATGGCACTTTCTTTTTTTTCTATACTTGGTATGAAATTTTCAAAAAAACACAAAGAGGTGCAGGAAGGTAAAAAACTAAGGCTTAAAAAGCTTTATAAACATTGTCCTTGCAGAAAAAGTGTTGATAACGGACTTTTAAGTAGTATTTTAATTTACAGCGCAAGTGCTAGTTTTATGTTAGGTTTTTTAAATATAGGCTTTGTGCATAACTACTCAAATGATATTATAATGATGATAGTTTTAAGTATTTTTTGCTTTATTTTAGCTTGGATACTTAAAAAATAACTATAAAAAAAGCCACCAATACCAAATTCCAAATAAGCTAAGAAGTAAAATTCCAACTACAGAAAGCAAAAAGCCAAATTTTAGCATATCAACAGCTCTTACTCCGCCTTGATTAAAAACTATGGCATTAGGAGGGGTTGATATGGGTATCATAAAACAAAAGGAAGCACAGATTGTAAGTAAAAGCATACTAAGCATTCTATAAGTATCATCTAAAAAACTAGCTGTAGCTACATTTATAATGGGAAGAATTATGGCTATTAATGCTGTGGTTGAAAGCAAGCTAGTAGCTATAATAGCACAAACACAGGCTATAAAGGCAAAAAATACAAAGGGTAGCTCAGAAAAAAGTGCAAAAAATTTAACAAAGGCTCCACCTAACTCAGCTTGTGAAAATGCCATGGCTATACAAAAAGAAGCCCCAAATAAAAATATAAGCTCATAAGGAATAGCCTTTGAGTCATTCCACTCCAAAAAGCCTATCTTAGGCACAAACATTAATAAACCAAAGGCTAAGAGTATTAAATTTTCATTGAGTCCTAAGCCGTTGTAAAAGGGCTTTATGGGAGAATTTATAAGTAGCAAAAAAAGCAAACTTGCTAAGAAAAATAAAAGTCTTTTATGCTCCTTTGTCATTTGAACCTCTTCAAAAAAAGATAAATCAAGCTCTTTTTTTTCTAAACCTATGCTTAGAATTTTAACCATGGCAAAAAGCATGATAAAAACTAAAGGAAGCATCATAAAAATCCAAGTTGTAAAGCTTATGCCGGGTAAATTTATGCTTTCTAAAAAGCCTAGATAAATTAGATTTGGTGGCGAAGAAATGGGAGTGGTAATGCCTCCTATACTAGCTGAAAAGGCAAGTGCTAGTAAAAATCTAGTCTTTAAAACTTTATCTTTGCTTATACTCATAGCAACTGGTAAAAGTAAAAGTGCAACCGTTGAGTTAGATAAAGCAGCTCCAAGTAAAATACTAGCAAAGCCTAGGGCGTATAAAATCCCCTCTGGTGTCTTTGGAAATTTAGATAAAAAAATCTTAGCTATAAGCCTGTGAAGTCCTATCTTTTCAGTAGCTGCTGCTATCATAAAGCCGCCTAAAAATAAAAATACTATGGGATTTGCGTAATTTGAAGTGGCTTCTTTGGTATCAAGTATGCCAAAGCTTGGGAAAAGGATTATAGGTAAAAGAGAAACAACCCCTATAGGCAGGGCCTTATTTGTCCAAAGTGTTATAAATATAGCAATAAGAGCAAGTAAGATAGAAACCTTTAAGGAAGCTTCTAGATACAAATATACAAAACAAAAGGCAAAAAGCCCTAATAATATAGCTATGCAAATGCCTAAAAAACTCTTTATAAACTCACTTTTTCTTGCCTTAGTTCTAGCCCTAGCTTGAATTCTTTTTATGCTAAATTTTATCAAAATATTTTTCCTAAGATGTTTTTTTAAAATTATAGATAAATAATACTTTATACTTCTTAAAAATATTAAGACAATGTAAGCTAAAATGTAATATAATTAGCAAAGCAACAAAGGAAATATCATGAAAAATACGATAACAAAACAAAATACTTCCTTAGAAAAGATAAATGAATTTAGCAAATCTTTAGGACTTTCAAAGGAAGATCAAACTATATTTAAGGTTATATCAAGCTCTAAAAATGAAAAGGTTTTAAGTCTTAAAAATGGTAGCCATGAAAATCCAGAACCATGGTTTATCATAGATGAAAATGATGAAGTTCATACTATTGTATCCATATCTAGCATAAAAGATATGTTAGAAAATTTAAGAAAGCTTAGAAAGGAAAATTTTGAGCTAAGGCTTGAAAAAGCTATATTTCAACAAGTTCCAATCGACTTTAACGATGTTTGGGTAGTGGCAATGGACGAGATAAAAAAGCAAATGATTAATGGTGCAAATGATTTTAGCATAGATCTAGATAGACTTATAGATAGCATAAAAAAAGAGCATCCAAATTTATTTGTCGATGTGCAAGCCTTTTTAGAGCAAAAGAATAAGCAATGAGGGATTATCAAGCCTTAACACGTTTTAGCAAGGCAGGACCTAGATATACTTCTTATCCAACCGCAGTTGAATTTAGCTCTAAATTTAGCTATGAAGACTACCTAAAAAATCTAGCTTCAGCACAAAATGAAATATCTTTATACGTGCATTTGCCTTTTTGTAGATCTGCTTGTTATTTTTGTGGCTGTAATGTAATTTACACTTCAAAAGATGAGAGCAAAAGCAGATATTTAGACTTTTTGTTTAAAGAAATTGACCTTTTAAAAGAGCTAATAAACACCAAAAGAAAAGTTATCCAGCTTCACTTTGGAGGGGGGACTCCAACCTTTTTTTCAGCCTCTCAGCTAAAAGAGCTCATCACAAAGATAAAATCCGTCTTTGTAAATTTTGATAAAAAAGCAGAGCTTAGCTGTGAAATAGATCCTAGATTTTTAAACGAGGAACAAGCAGATGTTTTAAGCAAGGAAGGCTTTAAAAGGATAAGCTTTGGAGTGCAGGACTTTGACGAAAAAGTTCAAAAAGAAATTCATAGAATCCAACCCTTCGAGCTAACAAAAAAAGCTGTAGATC
>CASFHJ010000008.1 GCA_949294425.1 uncultured Campylobacter sp. | reverse complement strand
GAAAAAACTATGCTTGGTTTTTGAAAATGCTTGGCTAATCTTGCAGCAACTATACCCAAAACACCTTCATGCCAGTTAGAAGAGCTAACTATAACTATATTTTTATCCTCATCAGCTTGCTCTAAGGCTTCATTAAAGATCTTGTTTTCTTCCTCTTTTCTAAGCTCATTAAATTTTTCTATCTCTGCTAAAAGCCTCTTTGCCTCATCTTTACTTTTTGCTCTTAAAAAATCATAAGAAAGCTTAGCATCTTGCATTCTACCTGTAGCATTTAACAAAGGAGCTATCAAAAAGCTTATATTTTCAAGCTCAAATTTATCCTTTTGATAATGAGTTTTCAAAGCCCTAAAAGCCTCTCTTTTTGAGGAATTCATAAGCTCTAAACCCCTTTTTACTATGGCTCTATTTAAATCTCTTAGCTCCATCATATCAGCTATAATAGCTATGGCTAATAGCTCTAAAAACTTACACATATCATATCTTAGCTTACAAACCTCTTTTAAAGCAGCTATAAGATACCAAGCCACCTCAGCTCCACAAATTTCAATATCTGGAAAATGACACTCCGCTTGTTTTGGATTTATGATAGCATAAGCCTTTGGCAGGGTAGCTGGGGGGCAGTGATGATCTGTGATTATTAAATCAATGCCTCTTTTAAAGCAAAGACTGGCAGCCTCTGTGGCACATATGCCATTATCAACAGTTATTATCAAGCTTACGTCAAGCTCTCTTACTATCTCCTCATTTATGCCGTATCCGTCTTTGAAGCGATTTGGAATTTTAACCACATAATCAAAGCCAAGATCATCAAAAAATTCACTTAAAATAACGCAAGATATTATCCCATCGACATCATAATCCCCAACTATAGCGACTTTTTCCTCGTTTTCAATAGCCTTTTTTATCCTAAAAGCTGCCTTATAAATATCCTTAAGACAAGATGGCAAGGGAAGATCGCATAAATTTTTATGCATATCTTGTTCAAAACGCGAGGATAAAATTTGCTTTACCAAGCCTTTATCAAGAATTTTCATGCTTTAAACTAGCCTTTATGAAAGATAAGATCACAGGATCAACATCAAGCAATCTTGACTTAAATTCTGGGTGAAACTGCACTCCTAGGAAAAAGGGGTGGTCTTTAAGCTCTACTGCTTCTATGAGGGTATTATTTTCACCGCTTACTAAAAGACCAGCTTTTTCAAAGTCTTTTTTGTATTTTATATTTGCCTCGTATCTGTGTCTATGTCTTTGTGATACAGACTTTTTGCCCTCAAAAATTTCACTTAAAAGAGAATTTGCTTTTATCTTGCACTCGTAAGAACCAAGTCTCATGGTGCCTCCTAAGGGGGTTTGCTGAGTGCGAATTTGTTTTTGTCCATTTTTATCCATAAATTCATCTATAAGATAGACTATAGGATTTTTACAAAATTCATCAAATTCACTTGAATTTGCATCTTCAAGCCCTAAGACATTTCTTGCAAATTCTATCAAGACAAGCTGCATTCCAAGACAAATTCCAAGAAAGGCAATCTTTTTTGTCCTAGCATATTCTATAGCCTTAATCTTTCCTTCAACGCCCCTACTACCAAAGCCCCCCGGAACTAAAATTCCGCTTATATCCTTTAAATTTTCATCTATATCCTCTAGTTTTTCACTATCAAGCCATTTTAAATTTACCCTAGTATCAAGGGCAGCTCCTGCGTGGATTATGGCTTCAGTTAAGCTTTTGTAGCTTTCTTTTAAATCTACATATTTTCCCACAAAGGCTATGGTTACCTCATTTTGAGGAGCTATAACTCTTTTAACCAAGGAATCCCACTTACTCATATCAGGCTTAAGCATCCCAAGATTTAAAAGACTTGATATAGGCTTTAATATATCCTGCTTTAAGAAATTTAAAGGTATTTGATAAATGCTAGTAGCATCTACACTTTCTATGACACAATTTCTTGCCACACCGCAAGATATGGCTATCTTATCTTTTAACTCTCTATCCAAAGGCTTTTCACTTCTACAAATAATCATATCAGGGCTTATGCCTATACGCCTAAGCTCCCCAACGCTATGCTGGGTAGGCTTTGTCTTTAGCTCACCAGCTGCTTTTATAAAGGGGATCAAGGTAAGATGTATGTTTATAGCATTGCCAAGCTCTAATCTCAAAGCTCTTATGGCTTCTAAAAAAGGTAAGCCCTCTATATCTCCAACCGTGCCTCCTATCTCTACAATAAGCACGTCCTTATTTTTTCCAGCCCTTTTTATACGCTCTTTTATCTCATCAACTATATGAGGTATTACCTGTATGGTCTTTCCAAGGTAGGCTCCTTTTCTTTCTTTTTCTATAACGCTTTGATAAACCTTGCCTGTGGTGAAGTTATTAAGTTGGCTTAAATTCTCATCTAAAAATCTCTCATAATGCCCCAAATCAAGATCTGTTTCAGCCCCATCCTCTGTAACAAAAACCTCTCCATGCTCAAAAGGACTCATAGTGCCCGGATCTACGTTTATATAAGGGTCTGCTTTTAATATGCTAACGCTAAGCCCTGAATTTTTCAACAAAGTACCGATGGAAGCTGCTGCTATGCCCTTGCCTAAAGAGCTTAAAACTCCACCTGTTACAAAGATATATTTTGTTTGCTTCATTTAGCCTCATTTATATTTTTTGCTATAATTATAACTTTATTTATCTTAAGAAAAAACAAAGGATAATTTTATGCAAATAAGCCTACTTTCATACACAGAAATATCCGTTTGCTCTCATGCTATAAGGACTTGTTGGCAAAGCTTTGAAAAAGGAGATTGTGGAGGTGAAGTAGACAAAGAGCTT
>CASFHJ010000007.1 GCA_949294425.1 uncultured Campylobacter sp. | reverse complement strand
AATTCTTCTAATTTATTATCCCTTATCTCAAACTTGGCTAAAAGCTCATAGCTTAAGCTATCAAGTAGAATTTTTTCAGCACTTAAAGCTAGGGTTGCATCTAGTAAAAATGGGCTTTTAAAAGAAATATTAGCTAAATTTATACCCATTTTAAAGGCTAGATCCTCTTCATTTTCATAGCTTATAAGATAGGCTTTTGTGCTTATATTTTCGTATTTTTTAGGCAGTATTGCTACATCGCACTCATTCATTCTACTTAAAACGCTTAATTTTGCTTCTTCATAAGCCTTAAAAGAGCCATGCCAAGAAAGATGATCCTCGCTTATTGGTAAGAGTATGTAAAGCTCTGGCTTTGCTTTTTTTGTGTAGTGCATTGTAAAAGAAGAAGTCTCAAGTATCCAAAGTTTAGAGTAGGGGTTTAAATCAGCCAGTGGCACACCTATGTTTGCACCAGCTTGTGCGCCTATTTTTTCAAGCAGATGAGCACACATTAAGGTAGTGGTGCTTTTACCATTTGTCCCGCTTATCCATATAGATCTAGGGCTTATATCATAAAAATAATCATACTCACTGCTTAAATTTAAAGCCTTTTTTACAAGATCATGAGAGGGAGGAAAACCGGGGCTTACTATCTCTAACTTACTTTGCTTTGGGTCAAAATGCCTTGGATTTAAAAGCAAATTATTAAACTCATCTCTTTGCTCTTCTTTAAAGCAGTCATCATATATATGAAAATTACCAAATTTTTTTGCTAAGGCTTTTGTGGTTTGTCCGTAACCAAATAGGGATTTTTTCATTATCTAAGCTTTATGGTTGCTAGGGCTAGTAAATTTGCTAAAAGTGCTATCATCCAAAAGCGAACTATTATTTTATTTTCAACCCAGCCTATCTTTTCGAAATGATGATGAATTGGTGCCATTTTAAAGACCCTTTTGTTAAAAATTTTAAAAGATCCTACTTGAAGTATCACGGATATGGTTTCAAGCACGAAAACAAAGCCTATTAATATAAGTAAAATTTCATTTTTACTCACTATGGCTAAAAAGCCCAAAAAGCCTCCTATGCTAAGGCTTCCGCTATCTCCCATAAAAATTTGAGCAGGGTAGCAATTATACCACAAAAAGCCCATCAAAGCACCAATTAAGGCAGCACACAGTATCACAAGCTCACCTAAGCCTTGAATTTTAGGTAAAAGTAAATACTCACTATAAATCACATTTCCGCTAAGATACATAAAAATACCTAAGCTAAGTAGTGAAAATATGGAAGGAACGGTTGCAAGTCCATCAAGCCCGTCCGTTAAATTTACGGCATTAGAGCTTGAGATTAAAACTAGGACCCAAAAGGCTAGGGCAAAGATTTGCATATCAAAAAGTGGATATTTATAAAAGGGTATGAAAAGCTCTGTGCTTATATAAGAACCAAGATAAAGCGGCAAAATACAAAGCAAGGAAACAAATATTAAGGATAAGATCTTTGAATTTGGGCTTAAGCCTGAGTGATTATCTTTTTTTAATACCTTTGCAAGATCATCTACTATCCCTATAATGCAAAAGGCAAAAAGACAAAATAAACCACAAAGCACAAGCATATTATCAAGTCTAGCACAAAGTAAGGAGCTAAATAAAGCACAGGAGATAAAGACTAGCCCTCCCATCGTAGGTGTTTTGCATTTTTGTTGATGAGAGCTTGGGGCTAACTCGTATATGGGTTGGTTTGCTTCTTTATTTTTAGCCCATTTTATAAATTTTGGCATTAAAAAAAGCGTTAAAATTAGGGCTATAAAAAAGGACAAACCAGCACGAACACTGATGTAAGAAAAGAAAGCATAATCACTTATATAAGAAAGATAATACAAAATTAAACCTTATTTTTGTTTTTTAAAAGCAAAATTGTAGTAGAATTTAGCTTAAAATTTTACTAAGGAAAGTAAATGAAGCAAAAATGCTTATTAGTTATAACAGATGGTATAGGACACAATCCAAGCAAAGAATTTAATGCATTTTACGAGGCTAAAAAGCCAAATTATGAAAA
>CASFHJ010000006.1 GCA_949294425.1 uncultured Campylobacter sp. | reverse complement strand
ATGGACGCCTTTGCTGTTTCTTTATGCAAGGGTTTTAATGTGCAAAAATTAAGCTTATATCATTATGCTAAGGTTGGACTTTATTTTGGATCTTTTCAAGCCATAATGCCCTTGTTTGGTTTTTACATAGGACAAAGTTTTGCTTCCTTTGTAGACAAGATAGATCATTACATAGCCTTTGTTTTACTCTTTGTTATAGGAGTAAAAATGATAAAAGAAGCTCTAGCAAAAAAAGATGAAAAATGCGATGATTCTTGCGCTGATTTTTCACATAAAACCATGATATTTCTAGCCCTTGCTACAAGTATAGATGCCCTTGCAATAGGCGTTAGTATGGCTTTTTTAGAGGAAATAAATATCTTTTTTGATGTATCTCTTATAGGTATAATAACCCTTTTATTTTGTTTGCTTGGCTTAAAAATAGGCAATAATTTTGGATACCACCTAGGAAATAAAGCTGAATTCATAGGAGGTATCGTGCTTATACTTATAGGCTTTAAAATTTTAATCCAGCATTTATTTTTCTAAATGTCAAGCTCTATGCCAACTGGTGCATGATCTGAACCAAAAATATCACTTTTTATAAAGGCGTCTTTTAATTTATTTTCAAGGCTTTTTGAGATGAAAAAATAATCAATCCTCCAGCCCACATTTTTTTCCCTAGCCCTAGCTCTGTAAGACCACCAAGAGTATTTTTCTTTAATATCTCCATTTATCACTCTAAAGCTATCTAAAAAATCATTTTCTAAAAGAGAGTCTATCCAAGCTCTTTCTATGGGTAAAAAACCTGAAGTTTTTGCATTAGCCTTTGGGTGAGTTAGGTCTATTTCCTTGTGTGCAGTGTTTACATCACCGCAAATTATTATATCAAGTCCATCTTTTTATAGCTTTTTAAGATAGATTAAAAAATCATCATAAAATTTCATTTTATAAGCCAGTCTTTGCTCATTTTGTTGTCCATTTGGAAAATATATATTAAAAAGAGCTATATTTTTAAACCTATGCTCTAAGACTCTGCCCTCATCATCATCTGCAAACTGGCATTTAAAAACCTCGCTTTTAAATTTAGCCAAACTCATGACTCCAGAGTATCCAGCTCTTTTGGCGCAGTTGTAGTTTATATGCTCAAAGCCAAGATTATAAATATCTTTTGGGAATTTATCCTCACTAGCCTTTACTTCTTGAAAACCTACAAAGTCAATATCCTCTTCTTTTAACCACTCAAGTGCTTTTTTATCGCATATGGCTCTAAGCCCATTTACATTCCATGATATAAATTTCATTTATTCTTCCTTAAAATAAAAACTTATATCTTATCATAATTTTTTATTAATATTTAAATTTTATAATTTCAAGCCTTTTATCTTAGGAGCTTAGATGTTTAGCGTAAAAATTTCTTGGTTTAACTTAGTGCTTCTTACAACTATAATAATCTCCATTATGAATTTCAAACTTTTTAGTATATCTTATGCAAATTTTTCACAAGATAATCTTTTATTAAGTATATTTTTATTTTTATCTTATTTTTTCTTGCTTTATTTTATTTTAGCTACCTTTGTTTCTTACAGCACAAATGATACAAATTTTTACACAAAGCAAATA
>CASFHJ010000005.1 GCA_949294425.1 uncultured Campylobacter sp. | reverse complement strand
CACAAATCCTTTGCAACTCATCTTTTGTAGCTATGCCTGTGGATACTAAAAGAGGCTTTTTTTGTCTTGCCACTAGACGCACGAAATTTTCATCATTTGCTTCAAAGGAGGCTATCTTGTAAGCTGGGGGGTCAAATCTTGTCAAAAAGTCTAAGTCCTCTTTAGAAAATGGAGTTGAAAAGCAAATAATGCCTGCATCTTGTGCTGCTTCAAATATCAAAGAATGCCACTCATAAGGAGTCTTAGCACTTTCATAAAGTTCAAAAAAGCTTTTCTTATCCCAAAGTCCGCCCTTTATGATAAAGTCATCTTTTCTTGTATCAAGAGTGAGGCTTTGGGCTGTGTAGGTTTGAATTTTTATAGCGTCAGCTCCTGCTTCTTTTGCTGCTCTTACGCTTTTTAATGCTATATCTAGGCTTTGGGCGTGGTTTGCGCTTAGTTCTGCTACTATAAAAACTTTTTCATTTAGATCAAAATCCCTTATTTTCATGTAGGCTCCTTATTTTGACATGGTATCTTAAGTGAGTTCAAGCATTTTTTGCATATCATCTTTTTCTAAGATGAAGGTCTTATAATCATAGCTACTAGCCTTTAAGCCACAGCCTAGCTCGTAAAAATCAAGTCCTTTTTTGTTTGAATTTACGCAGATAAATTCTAAGCTTTCATAGTCTTTTTTAAGGCATTCCTCATTTAAAGCCTTAAACAAAGCCTTTGCAAAACCTTTTTTTCTGTATTCTTTTTTTATAAAAAACACTTCTAATTTTGCAGCCTTTTTAGCACTAAGACCTGTAAAAATGAGGTAAAACAAGGCTAAGCCAATGATTTTATCATCGTGTTCTAAAAGTAAAGCCTTGATGAAGTTTTGCTTTAAAAATTCTTTTAAATTCTGTTTTTTGCAAGTAAAATACTCAAGCACATTTTCATGTCTTGCTAGATCTTGCATGAGTTCAAAGATAGCTTCAACATCATCTGGCTTTGCTTTTCTAATCAACATTTTTTACCTTTTTCTAGGTATTATAACAAAATTATTTCCCTGCTTGTAAATTTTTATCAAAATCAGGATTTTCTAAATACATCTTTAAAATTTTATCCCCATTTTTGTAAAAAGTAGCACAAAGAGTAAAGCCAAATTTTTTATGCAGGTTAATCACCTTTGAATTTTTTTCAAAAACCTCTAGCACAAGCCTTTTTGCACCCAAAACATGAAAGGCATAAAAGATGCTAAGTTGCTCCATAAGCCTACCAAGCCCTTTTATATCAGCATTTGCGTAAAATCCAAATTCAAGCTCTTTATCCTTATGTTTAAAATTAATACTTCCTAAAAACTTATCATTATGATAAATAGCAAAATAGCTTTTTTTACTATCTTTTTTCAAGGATTTTATGAAAGTTAAATGCTCTTTTAAAGAAATTAAATGCTTGTTATAAAAAAAATTTCTTATCCTTTCATCGTTTCTAGCCTTTAAAAGCTCACTGCACTCTTTAAAACTTAGCTCAAAATAATTTTTTAAACTAATGAATCCCCCCCCCCGTAGCTGAATCATAAATTTTTAAGATAAATTTCTTGCCATCCTTGTAAAAAAAGGCTGGAAAGTCTTTGTTGCTACAAATTCTTAGTAAGTTAAATTGCTCTTTTATGCTTTTATTTATGTCTAACTCACTATCTTTTGGGCTTCTTTTTTTATAAAAACTTTCCTTTCCACTTTGTTTTTTAGGCTTTAATTTAGCTATATTTTTTACAAAGCTTAAGACCATTTTAGAAATAAGCTTGGCTTGTTTTTTTCTTAGCTCATCATGCAATTCTAATCCACTTAAAAAAAGCCTTTCTTTCATATAAAAATTTCCATTATCAGCCCTTTCATCTGCTTCAAAAAGGGTAAAAACTATCTCATTTTTTCCCTCTAAAATTTGATGAAAAAGCGGGGCAAAACCTTTTCCTTTTGGTAAATTTGAAGAGTGAATTACTATGTTGTGTTTGTTTTGCTCTAAGGTTTTTTTGCTTAAAATTTTATGATAAGAAAGTATAAATAAGATGTCAAAATTTTTAGCTAAAAGCTCATCTTCTTCTGTGAAAAGTTCGCACTCTAGCTTTTTGCTTAGCCTTTTTGCAAAGCTTAAAAACCATTGATTTTTAGAACTTAAGATGGCTATTTTCACGCAGCCACCCTTAGCTCTCTTAGAGCTTTAAAACCTAAATTATCAATCCCCCCCCCCCCCGTTCGCATTTAAGGGTGAGTATATCTTTGTCTAGCTTTTCAATGAAAAAGTCATTTTTTAAATACAGGCTTAAGGCTTTGTGATTTTTA
>CASFHJ010000004.1 GCA_949294425.1 uncultured Campylobacter sp. | reverse complement strand
TTATATCACTAATCTTTCTTTGCTCCAAAAGCTCCTTCATCGCAAAGAATTCAACAATACGTTCTTTTGGCTTTTTTAATGAAAAATGATCATTGTCTAATTGCTTTTGGACATTTTCGATCAAAAGCTTCTTTTTAGAATACTTACCAAATGGAATCTCTAATACCCATTCAATATAATTTTGCAAAATATTTGCATCTCCGCTATCTTGATGCATTCTAGAGAGACGGTCAATCTGCTTGTTAATCTCTTTGTAGGCATCTTCATAAATATGAGGCTTAATTGCTTCTAATTTTTTACGATAGTTTTCTATCTCCTCATCCCTTGCCCTATCTAGTCCAAGCTCTTTTTGTATCTGCTTAAGTTGCTCTTTTAAAAAATATTCCTTATTAGTCTGCTCCATTTTATTATGGACTTTATTTTTGATCTCTTTTTGAAGTTTTTGAGTTTGAGTTTCCTCAATGATACAATCAATCAGCATCAACAATCTGGCTTCTGTATCATTACTGGAAAAAAGCTTATAGCTCTGATCTTTTTTTAAATGAAGTACAGAGGCAATCAAATCAACAATACGGTTTGGATCCTCATTTTCATCAATAGTCTTTAATATATCTGGTGGAAAAAATTGGCTAATATTGGCTAAATGACGTATCTTTTCTTTCAAAACCTCTAAAATTGCAATAATCTTTTCAGGATTATATTTTTTATAGCTAATTGGCTCAATCACTCCTTCTAAGGGATCGGTATTTTCCACTGATAGGATCTTGCCCTTTGTAATCCCTTGAAAAAGGATCTTTACCTTACCATCAGGAAGGTTGACTTTGCGGATAATACTGCCAATCACTCCCACATCATAGAACGCGGGCTTAGAACCAGTCTTTTGATTTCTAGCACAACCCACAAAAATAGATTCCTTTTTTTCTATGGCTCTATTGGCTGCTTTGATATTTGCCTCATCACTAAGGAAAATCGGGGCTATCATAAAAGGATACATAAACCCCTCTTCCTCAATAATCATCGGAATCACTGCTGGAAATTGCTCAAGATTAAGCTGCATTACTCTCTCCTACCAATTAAAAATTAAAACATACCACGGAACATGAGATGGTTTTGGTTTAGTTTCATCATCCAAAGTTTTATCAATACGATCTAAATACATTTGCTGTGCTTCAGCCTTATGCTGTTTAGCATATACATTGGCTATCGCTCTATCAAGCTCATTTTGTCCTAAAACTAGACGCATCTGAATAGTCTTTGCCATTTCATAATAAGGACTATTGGGAAATTTTTCTAAAAAATTTTCTGCTTCTAAAATAGAGTTTTCTAAAAAATCCTGATCCTTAGAGTGATTAATAAATGCCGAAAAATGTGTCTTTAGCTTCAAAAATGCAATATAGTCTAATAAATCCTGTGTGCCATAACGTTTTAAAAACTCATCAAAATAATAATCGGCCAAAACAAACTCTTTTGCCCTTAAATGTGCCTGCCCTAAAATAAGCATCGCATCAGGTAATAAAGGGGAGTTAATATGCTCACCCTGCAAAGATGAAAAATGATTATCAGCATTTTCTAGATTCCCCAGCTTAATATCTTTCATAATCTCTTGATACCAATAGGCTGCAGGTTTATTAAATGTGTCTTTTTCCTTAGAACAGCCCACCAAAAAAACAAGCAATGCCAAAACCAAAAAATGAGCAAATTTTTGCACGTATTAATCCCTTAATCTTGATAGATTTTTTGCTTTTATTTTAAAATTAAAATACTAAAGACAATTCTACACTATATAAGTAGGAGATTGACAAACCAAAATTTAAAGATAAATTTA
>CASFHJ010000003.1 GCA_949294425.1 uncultured Campylobacter sp. | reverse complement strand
TTAAGAAAAATGCTAAAAATAAAGAGGATTCCCAGTGGAAATTTAAAGCCTTAGCAAAGCTTTTTAGCTCTTATTTTCAAATTCTTAATTGCAAACCAAGCGATGATTTACAAAAGATAAGGCAGCAGTATTTGCTTTTAGTTAAGCTATATCACCCTGATTTTCATCATGAAAAAAGCCTTGAAGAAAAGGCATATTGTAGGGCTGAGTTTGAAAAGATACAAATGGCTTATGATAATTTAAAAGCACTCTATAAAAACAAAGCCTAGCCTTAGACTTTATTTTACCCCAAAACATTTTCTAGCTTTAAGTCTTAATTTTTTTATACCTTACTCATTAAAAAGCATTTTTAAATTTTTATAAAAATTTAAAAAAACTTATTTTTTAAGGATTTGTTTTTTTTTTTTTTGTTAGACTAGGCTTTTTAAAATTAAGGTTTATTATGAAGCTTTCTCATTTAAAAGCACTTGAAGCAGAGTCTATATATATAATTAGAGAGGTTGTGGCAGAATTTAAAAACCCAGCCATGCTTTATAGCATAGGCAAAGATAGTTCTGTTATGCTGCATCTACTTTTAAAGGCTTTTTATCCTTCTAAGCCACCGCTTCCTATAGTTCATGTAGATACAAAGTGGAAATTCAAGGAAATGATAGAATTTAGAGATAAAAATTCCGCAGACTTAGGGCTTGAGCTTATAGTGTATTCAAATAAAAAAGGAGAGGATTTAAATATTTCTCCTTTCGTGCATGGTTCAGCTATGCATACTGATATTATGAAAACTCAGGCTCTAAGACAGATGCTAGATCTTTATAAGTTTGATGCTGTTTTTGGCGGAGCTAGAAGAGATGAGGAGAGGTCCCGTGCAAAGGAGAGGATTTACTCTTTTAGAGATGAAAATCACAGATGGGATCCTAAAAATCAACGCCCAGAACTTTGGAATCTTTATAATTCCCGCCACAAAAAAGGCGAAAGTATAAGAGTTTTTCCCCTAAGTAATTGGACTGAGCTTGATGTATGGCAATACATATATCTTGAAAATATTGCCATACCCTCTCTTTATTTTGCTAAGGAAAGAGAGGTATTTGATTACATGGGAGCTAAGATCTTACTTGATGATGAGAGAGTTCCAAAAGACTTGGCTAAAAAGGCTAAAAAAGAATTAGTCAGGTTTCGCACCTTAGGTTGTTATCCTTTAACAGGGGCTATAAGTTCGTCAGCAAAAACAGTTTTAGAAATTATAGAAGAATTAATCCTAGCAAAAACTAGTGAAAGACAGGGTAGACTCATAGATAGCGATGAGGAAAGCAGCATGGAAAAGAAAAAGCAAGAGGGGTATTTTTAATGCAAGATGTATTATCCTATCTAAAAAAGCATGAGCAAAAAGAGCTTTGCAGGTTTATAACCTGTGGTAGCGTTGATGATGGTAAATCAACACTCATAGGAAGATTATTGTATGATACTAAGGCTATTTTTGATGATCATTTACAAGCCTTAAAAAAAGATAGTAAAAGACTAGGCACTCAAGGAGAGAACTTAGACTTTGCATTACTTCTTGATGGACTTTCTAGCGAAAGAGAGCAAGGTATTACCATAGATGTAGCTTATAGATTTTTTAGCTCTGAAAAAAGAAAATTTATAATAGCAGATACCCCAGGTCATGAGCAATACACTAGAAATATGGCAACAGGAGCTAGTAGTGCTGATATTGCCATCATTTTAATAGACGCTAGAAAGGGTGTTTTAAGCCAGACAAAAAGGCATTCTTTTATAATAAATTTATTAGGTATAAAAAATTTCATAATAGCTGTTAATAAGATGGATCTTATAGCTTATGATGAGCTTAAATTTAATGAAATTTGTAAGGAATATGAAAAGATAAAGCCTCATCTTAAAGATGATATAAATTTTCATTTTATACCAATATCAGCTCTAAACGGAGAAAATATCAGCAAAAAAAGCAGCAATCTTTCTTGGTATAAGGGCAAGAGCTTATTAGCTCTTTTAGATGAGATAAAACTAGATTCAAGTAAAGATGAAAGCTTTTTTATGCCTGTTCAGTATGTAAACCGCATAAATTTAGACCTTCGTGCTTTTTTGGGACAGATAGTAAGTGGCTGTGTAAGCTTAAAAGATGAGGTGCTTATCCTACCATCTAAGAAAAGATCTAGGATAAAAAGCATAATCAACACTCAAGTAAGCGATTTTTCCTCAAAGCAAGAGATAAAATCAGCAAAAAAAGCTTGTAAAAACTCTTGCGTATCCTTGTGCTTAGAAGATGAGAT
>CASFHJ010000002.1 GCA_949294425.1 uncultured Campylobacter sp. | reverse complement strand
CTTTTAGCTCTCTTAGCAAAAGCTCTCCAACGCCTTTTAAGGAAGTGTTAGCATAAAGTCCAAAAAAGCAAGAATCCTTTTTAAGCTCTGTAAAATAAATCACTCCTAAAAGCTCATTTTCATCATAAAGCGCAAAATATCTTTTATCCTTGCTATTTTTAAGCTCTTCAATAAAGTTTAAATGTTCTTTAAGGCTGATTTTTTTTGTTTTCATAAAATTAGCTATATTTTCATCATTTCTTAGCTTTAAAATTTGCTTAATTTCATCTTGATTTAAGCTGGTGAAATTTTTATATCTAGGGCTTTTTGCCTCCTTTATACTTCTTACAAGCTCGAAAGCTTCTGCATTTTTTAATCCAACCCTTAAGCCCCTGTAAGCTGCATTCATCTTAATACTCCTTAGGCTTCTTGGGTGAGGAAAGGCACAAAGCTCTGATTTATAGCACTTCATAGCTGCTAATTTTTTATGTAAGCTTAGACTAATATCAAAAAAGACATTGGGAGAAAAGCTTGTGGGATACTTCCACTCTGTGGAGGAAAGCACTTCAAAGCTGTAAATTTCTTTCACGCTTTCATCTTTCATAGGTCTTGTTGCTGTTAAAACTGCCCTGTGAGTTATTTGATGATCTATGTTTAAGTCCTTTTCGTAGTGAGTGAATATGATTTGAGGCTTAATTATATTTTTAATTCTTTCAATGCTTTTTACTATCTCTAAAAAATCCACACTATCAAAGCGATTATCTGGGAAATGCTCTCTAAAAAGCTTTTTAATGCCTATTGTTTCATTTGCTTTCTTTGCCTCTTGCTCTAAGATTTTAAAATCCTCTTTTTTTACATTTTCTCTACTGCTTTTACCCTCTCCTAAGATAAGGCTATAAGCTTCATATCCTTGATTTATCAAGCTAGCGACCGTGCCAAAGCAGCCAAGCACCTCATCATCAGGGTGTGCTGCTACTATTAAAATTTTCTTCTTCATAAAGTTCAAACCTTCCTATTAATTTATTATCCTTAAGTCTTGCTTTTTTAAATTCTATTTTGATATTTTCAAGCCTTAAAAAAGCCCTTGGATAGCCTTTTGCATCTAGCATTCTTATAAAGTCATAAAGTTTTTGTAAATTTTTTTCATCTAGCTTTGCTATCTCGCTTTGCTCTTCTTTTCTCCTTTCAAAAACTAGGCTCTTGCCTCTTTGTTTTTCTAGGCTAAAATCCCCTCTTAAAATTCTTGGTATCATGCTTAAAAAAATTATTTTTGAAGCCTTTTTGAAAAGTTTTTTTGCACTGCCAAAGCTAAGATTAAAATCCTCTTTTAGATAAATATCTCCAGAGTCAAGCTCCTTATCTGTTTTAAAGGCAGAAATTTTTGTCTTATAAATCTTTCTTATGATTAGGTTTTGAAGTGGGCTACCGCCTCTACCAAAGGGTAGGTCGCCTATGTGAAAGCTTACGCATTCATATTTTTCGTAAAGCTCTTTACTTATGTAATAAGACCAGTGAGTAAAAAAGATAAATTTTGGATTAAGCTCTTTTATTTTTTGCGGATTTAAATCCTCTTTTTTTGTGAAAAGATGAAAGGAGTATTCTTTGAAATTTTCTTGTATTTTTAAAAAATTTTTAATATCCCAAGGCTTTAGGGTAGCTACTATGATATTTCTCACGCAGCCACCCTTAGCTCTCTTAGAGGTTTAAAAGCTAAATTCTCAATCCCCCCCCCCCGTTTTAATATCTTATAATCATCTTGTTCTAAAACCACCTTAAAATCAAAGCTTTTATATAGGCTTAAAGCCTTTGTATTGCTATTTAAAACCTTAGCATTTATGCTTTTAAGTTTTAAGTTATTTGCCGTATCTAGCATGGTTTGCATTAAAATTTTTCCTAGTTTTTGCTTAGAAATTTTATAAAGCCCAAAATACACTTCAGCACTCTTAAGCCCCCTAAAACTAATCACTCCAAGCCATTTTTCATCATCTAAAACAAGCAAATAAAGCTTGTCTTTGTCATTTTTTAAGCTTTTTATAAAGGCTAGATGCTCTTTTAGGCTTATCTTTTTATTTATGCAAAATTGTGAAATTTCGTGGCTAGTTCTTATCTTAAAAAGTTCTTTTTGCTCTTTTAAGCTTAGTTCTGTGAAATTTAAAAGCCTCAAAGCATTATCCTTACTTCATAGCCCTTTTGTCCTAGCCAAGTAGCTATGTGTTCTTGGTTTTTTGCTGTGCAAATTGCCGTAAATTTTGCCTTTAGCATTAAGGCTTCATTTATTAGTGAGCTTGCTTGTATGATGAGTTTTTTACTCTCATTCATAAGCAAGGCTAGGTTTTTACTATCTACAACTAGGCTGATATTTTTTTTGCTTTCTACGAAGTTTTTAAGCTCTTTTAGATTTGCATTTGCACTTGTAGTGGCTATTACTATGCTTTTTTCCCTTGATATTTCATTTGCTAGGCTAGCTGATAAATTTTTCACATCAACCCCTCCCATACAGATAAAAAAGTCGTATTTTTTCTCTCTTTTTATCCTTGCTTCCTCGTAAAATTCATCTCTAAGCAGGGCATAAGAAAAGCCGCATTTAAGCTCACAAAACTTAGGCACAAGATCTGTGTAATCACTAGGCTTTGCGTAAGCATTTACATTTAAAAGCACATCGCAGTAATGCTCTTTATACATATCATCAAGCACTAAGATTTTAATGCCTGTTTCAAGTTTTATAAGCAGTTCATCATCTTTGTCTATGTCGTAGTGATCTATGATTAAGAGTTTGAAATCATGCTTTTTTATGAGGTTTATAAGCTCGTAAATACTAGCACTTGAAAGCTCAAAAACAGGATAAGGAATTTCATCTATTAAAGATCCTTTAAGATCCATACAAGCAAAGCTTACGTCCTCATACTGCCTTGCTAAGATGAGATCTCTTTTTATATGTCCATGTCCTATGCTAGATGAGCTATCGCTTCTAAAAAGCACCTTCATAAAATCCTCTTTTTAGCCCTTAAGGCTTTGATTTTTTCATCTCATAAAGTATTTTTGCAAATTCTAAGTCCTCTTTTGTATCTATATCGCAGACTAAGTGCTTTGGCAAAAGATACACACTTGAGTAAGATTTAAACAAAAAATCCTTCTCAAGCCAAGCATTTTTCGTGCCAAAATAAAATGCCCCAGCATCGTGATAAGCCTCTTTAAGATCCTGACTTCTTTTATAATAATTATTTTCATCAAACATAAAAACCCTCTCATTTTCAAGGCTAAAAGCTCTTTGTATGGGGTAGGAAAACTTAGTAGCTGCAAATAAAAAAAGGCTCTTATCTTTTATAAATTTTTCATAAGCTTTTTTTAAAATTTTTTCATCTATTAGCGGTGCTGTGGGGTAAAGTAAGCATACATTTTCATAGTCTTTTCCCTCTTTTAAAAGAGCTTTTAGGGTGTAAATTCCTGCCTGTGAGCTAGAGCTTATATCATCTGCGTATTTATCTCTTTTAAAAATTTTAGCCCCAAACTTTTTAGAAAGCTTTAAAATCTCCTCATCATCGCTTGAAACTACGACCTCATCAAAGATGGCTGAATTTAGTGCATTTTCTATGCTATAAGCTATTAGGGCTTTGCCGTGAAAGCTTATTATATTTTTTTTGGGGATTCTTTTGCTACCACCACGAGCTGGTATTATACAAAGATTTGACAAGCTTTTTCCTTTTTTGTTTTTTTTTTTTTTTTGATATTATATCAATTTATTTTTATGAAGGAGTTTTTATGCTGCTTTCTAAAAGCTTTTTTATAGATTCTTGCGATGATGAGGAGCTTGGTATAAAAAGAAAGTCAAAGCTTGAATACCGCATAAGCTATGATGATGAAAAAGAGATGAAAGCCCTAGTTTTTTTGATACCAGGAACTGGTGCAAATATGAATATTTCTTTTATAGACTTTGATAGAGAGTATTTGGCTAAAAAATTTGATGTGGCTGTTGTAAGCGTTTTTTATCACTGCTTTTGCGTTAGATTTAACGAACAAGAAAAAAGATATAGTGCGTCTATTGGCTATGAAAAAAAGGACTTAGATATATTAAAAAGAACCTTGGCGCATTTTAAACTAGATATAAGAACCTTTGATCCTAGCATGGCAAAAAGCTATATTAACCAGCTAGATAAGCATATGCAAGAGCTTAAGGATAATGCTAAGCTTGATGAAAATGCAAAGGTTTTGTTAAATTCTGTCTTTTGTCCGCCAAATGATGAGTATCAAAACTACGCCGTTATGCCAGCCATAGATCATATAAACGCCCTAAAAGACATATGTAAAAACTTTCCTAAATTTAAAAATCTACCTAAGATATGGGGGGGGGGG
>CASFHJ010000001.1 GCA_949294425.1 uncultured Campylobacter sp. | reverse complement strand
GATTGATAAGCACTAGCTAAATTTATAAAGACACAAGCTAAAAGAGATTTTTTAAGCAAATTCATCTTTTTCCTTTCAAAATTTATCTAAATAGTAAAATCAATTCTTTTACCACCAAGCTTTAGCACCTTTTCCAAAAGGCTTAGTATATCGTTTCCCTTTTGTCTTTCATTTTCCAAAAAGCTTAAAAAGAATTTTTTAGCTATATCACTTTGTTCGTAAGTTTTTCTCTTGCTATTAGCTTCTATGGCTTCAAAACGCTTTTTATTAGCATTTTCTTTGGCTTCTTGCATTTCTTCATCAAAATTCTCTCTAATTTTTGCAGCATCTCCCTCAAAAAGCTTGGATTCAAAGATGCTTAAGGCTATGTAACTTTCCTTAAAATCCTCCATATTTGTAATAGTGCTAAAAAGCATAGCCTGTCTTTTAGCTGTTTCTTTGTTTATAATCCCTGCTTCTGGTGCAAAATAGGCTCTAGGACGAAATTCAAATAAAAAATTCATAAAGCTTTTAAAATCTTTGCTCTGTTCATCTGAAAGGACATTTTCATAAACATAATCCCTTATGCTGCCCTTTGTGTTTTTAACCCCTTTAAAAAAATTATCAAGTAATTTTTTTTGTTGATCTTTAATCTCTGCTTTGCTTAAAATACGCTCTTTGTTTAGCTTGTGATTGATAAGATTAACTAGTTCCACACCAAGTGCGTTAGAAATAGCCCAGTCCGCTGACAAATCTATCCTCATAAATAAAACCTAACCTAGAAAATCATCTTTTATCTTTAAGACTTTAGTGAATATCGTCTTTTATCTTTAAAATTTTAGACTAAATTTAGAAAAAAAGCTTATAATCAAAGTTTTTGTGAGGTTTTTAAATGCAAGTTTTTATTAGTTCCCTAGCAACAATCAGCGTTGTTTTTGAAATTTTAACCCTTATTTTTGCCTTTTATTTTAAGCAAGGTAAAATTTTTTTTCTAACTTTTGCCTTATTTTTGTTTAGATTTCTTTACTTTTTTGCTCCCTTAGATAAGGTAAATTTACTTTTAGCTATCTTTTTGCCTCTGCTTTGGTTTTTATTTTGTCTGCTGCCTAGCAAAAATTTACTCTTTTCAAGGCTAAATTTAAGCAAGACACTAACGCTTTTATTTTTATTTTTCTTCTTTCTTTTTTGCTTAAAACTTCCTTATATAAATACTAAGATAGATGAATTTTTAGGCTCTTACGAAAATTTTACAGAGCTTATTTTACTGCCTTTTTTGGCTATTTTTATACTTTTAGCACTAATTTCATTTTTTAAGGCGCAAAGATACCAAGCTCTAAGCCTTGTTTTAGCACATATAAGCTTTTTTACAAACTACACAAAAGAATTTTTTTACTTTGAATTTGCCTCTTTGTTTTTTCTTGTTTATATATTTTACGATAAATATAAGGAACTTTTTTTTGATCCGCTTACCTTTTTACCAAATGAAAATTCACTAAAAAGATTTATAAAAGCTAGGGAAAATTTAAAGTTTATGCTTTTAAAATTCGAACTCTTAGATAGCCTGCAAGAAAAGTATGCAAGACTTTACCTTAAAAAAATGGCTAAAATTTTAAGGTATTTAAGCAAGGATTATAAGATTTTTAGCAGTAAATCAGGCTTTATTTTTGTCTGTGACAATGAGGTGAAATTAACAGAGCTAGAGCATGTTATAAGCTCTTTGAAAAATACAGAGATCAAGATAAGAAAAGAAAGAATTTCCCTTCCCATAAGCACAAAAATGCTTGATGAAAAGGGCTTAAAAGCTATGCTTACTTAGCGTCTGCTTCCATATCTATGATAATTTCAACCTCATCTCCTAAGGTATTTGCACCAGAAGCGAAGTTAAAATCAGATCTTTTTATAGAGCCTCTTAAAGAAAAGCCTATCTTTTCTTTTCCCTTATACTCAGTTACGCCGCCTATTTCAGTGTCAAATTTCACTTCCTTTGTAACTCCTGCTATACTTAAATCACCTATCATAGTGCCTTTTTTATTGTTTTTCTTTTGGTATTTTTTCATCTTAAAAGTAAGTTCTGGATATTTTTTAGCTTTGAAAAAATCATCTTCTTGCAAGTGAGAATCCCTTGACTTATTTTCAGTATTTATCGAAGAAACCTTAGTGTAGCCTTCAAAGCTATTAAAAACAAAGCTTTTAGGATCAAAATCTATAGAGCCGCCATATTCTTTAAAATCCCCATTTACAGTGCTTATACCAAGATGCCTTATTTTAAAGCCTATATTTGTATGAGTTTTGTCCACCTCATAAGCCTTTGCATTAGCACTAGCAACAAAAACACAAGAAGCCAAAGCTAGAGAAAAAAATATTTTCTTCATAATCTTTCCTTTTAAATTAAATTTAA